>CAZKYJ010000770.1:0-3107 GCA_964556355.1 uncultured Verrucomicrobiales bacterium
CCAGCCCGCCGTCCGCGAGCGCTTCCAACACTTCGCCCGCGCGTCGTGGAACAATATCTCTGCCTTCCATGCCGGTATCTTCCAAGCCGTCCTCGCCCGCCTCTGCGCCGCCGCCCGCGAGGATGTCATCCAGGAGGCGCTCGTCGTCTTCGGCGAGACCCGCGCCGACGAGCTCGAGCACTTTCCCAACAAAGCACTCACCAACAGCTACGACGGCTCCGCGCCCCTTCCCGCCACCGCCTCCCTCGCCGAGCGCTACGAGAAACTCCAGGCCGAAAACCGCGAACTCAAGGCGAAAATCGAAACCCTCCGGGAGCTCGCCGATCTCCGCCAGTCGTTCTTGTCCTCGAAGAAATTCGCCCTCCGCTCCCTCCTCGGGGGCACCGCTTCGCTCACCGGCAACCGCGGCCGGACGCCCGCCGAGAAACTGGCGAAACTCAAAGAGGCCGTCGAGAGTTCGCCGTGGCTGAAGTAGTGCCCGATGCTCCCGCGATTCCAAGCGCTCCCCGTCTGCTCCTACCGCGAGCTTGCCGAGAGCGCCCTGGCCATGGCGCTTCTGGCCATCGCCCTGACGGAAACGGGGTGGTGTGTCGCCCTGGTGCTCGATTCCCATGTCCCGCGACTGATCGAAGGACTCATCGAGGCTTCCATCGCCGGGCGCCCACTCGGCCGCTACGATCCGACGCCGATCGCGGCTTTTGACGCGCTGCGAAGCGTGATTGTAGACGACTACACATCCACCCCGCTATTCTGGCCGCTCCGAACGATCCTCGCAGCCTTGGTCGGGGCCATGGTCGGCGTGCTTTCCTACTCGATCCTCCGCCACTTCCGCGCCACCCGCGAGCGGCGGCAGTCCCTTGAGTAGCGAGGCGTGACGCACCGTCCCCCGTTACTCCCACGCCCCGAAACTCACTCTGCCGCGCCCCCTGGGATTTCCCCCGTAGTCGCCGGGCACCCCCGGCTCCCGCACCCCGGCCCCCGCCGCCGCCGCGCCCACCTCCAGCCGGTAGTCCCCCGCCGCAATCCCGCCCCCGCGCACGATCCCCGGATCCCCCACAAGATCCCCGCCGCCCCGGCAGACGGGGTTCGGCACGCCCCCGAACCACAGGTTGCCAGCGAACGTGATCCCCGACCCATCACCCGACACATCGGTGATCGGCCGCGGGCCGACCTGCACGAAGATATTGTTCGCGATCCGCGAGGACGCGTGGCCGGCTCCGGCATCGATGTCCAGCAGCGCACCGGTCGAACCCCAACACGTGTTATGCGCGATGATCGTGTGCCGGAGCCCGCCACCTCGCTGGTATCCCCCCCAGCGTATTCCCGACCGATTGCCCACGAGGATGTTGTTGGTGAGCGCGTTGTCCGAGCACGGGTTGGCATAGCCCCGGTAGGTCTCGTTCGCCAACTGGATCCCGGATGCCGGGTGGCCGTGCCGGTCGAAATCGCGACGACCCGTGGAGTAGACGAGATTCCTATGGACACCGGTCTTTGTCGTGTTGTCGAGATAGATGTTGACCGAATAATTGTCGAAAACCGCGTTGTCCTCGATCAGCCCATGCTCCGAGAGGTAGAGGCCGATGCCCTCGCCGTAGTTCCGTCCGACCGCATTCCTGCGGATGATGACGTTCTTCGAGAGCCCCGCGCCGAGGCCGAAACTCCAGCTCCCCCGCGGCGCCGGGCCGGCGTTCGAGAGCACGCAGTCGGTGACGGTGTTGTCGGAGAATACGAGATCCCGCACCGGATCGTCCAAGGACGGACACCCCGCGTAGATACCGCTGAGTTGGCATCGGAGCGCACGCACGTGGGAGACCTCCACCTGGTTGACCCTCGATCCCGGTCCCCAGATCGCGATCCCGTTCGCCTTCGCGTTCCTCACCGTCAGCCCCGAGATGCTTACGTTGCTACCGGAAACCGCAATCAGCGTCGCCCCCTCGGGCGTATCCTGCCCGTCGATGATCGCCTCTTCGCCCGCCCAACCTTCGAGCGTCACCGAACCGCCGAGATTGATCGTCCGCCCCGGCCGGTAGACACCGCCCCGCAAGGTCACCCGATCTCCGCCACCCCGCGCCGCGGCCACCGCCCGCTCCACCGTGCGGAAGGGGGCCGCTTCCGTCCCGGCACCACGATCGCTCCCCGAGGGCGCGACCACGTAGCGCTGCCCGGCCTGCACCGGACACCCCCATGCCAGAGCCAGAGCCAGAGCCAGAGCCAGAGCTAGCGCCAGCCTCACCGTTCGACAAGATCCAGGTTCTTGAACGCGGCGACCCCATTGAACCAAACCCCCACTTTGCCCTCCTGCGGGTTCCCGATCCTCTCGACGTCCAGGCTCGGCTCGTCCGCGCCATCGACGAAGACGCGCACCCGCTGGGTATCGATTTCGACCCGCGCGTGGAACCATCCCCCGCGTTCTGGCGCCGGCTGGACTGCCGCCTCGAACTCTCCCGGGCGCTCGCTCCTCAGCCGCCGCCACGGCCAGGCCGGGTGCGCGATGTACTGCACCGCGTGCGACGCCTTCACCCCCTCCGCATGCCCGAAATTGAACGGCCGGAAGTAGACCGCTTCATAGCGCTTTCCATCGACCCCACCGAAAACGACCCCCAAAAAGCTCCCGCCCGGTCGGTCCGCCCCCCGGAGGTCGACCTCGATAACCCCTTCCGCGAGCGATCTCCCCGCCACGAACGCTCCCCGGTCACCCGTCCCTGCCCCCGGTAACGCGGCCACTGCGTCGCCGTCCTCCACGAACTCGGCCCCATTGAACCGCTCCCATGCGGACGGCGCGCCCCCGGCAACGAGCCCGTCCAGATCCACCTCGGCCGCTCCGGCCGGAGCCACCAATACGATGCCGAGCAACCAGGAAAGAAACGTTCGCATGTTCATGCCGGCAGGCTCTCACCACCCGGGCGATCCCGCTGGAACGATCTTGCGAAATTGTGCCGCAAAACGCCCGGGTGGGTAGCCCGTCCTCCGCCGGAACACCCGCCCGAAGTGCGCCTGGTCCGCAAATCCCAACTCCAGCGCCACCTCTCCCGCCGCCAACCCCTGCTTGAGCAGCTGCTTCGCCTTCTCCACCCGCACCTGCAGCTGCCACGCGTGCGGCGGCATCC
>CAZKYJ010000771.1:0-3103 GCA_964556355.1 uncultured Verrucomicrobiales bacterium
GGTCACCACCCCGTCGGGGCGGTTGACCATCTGCCCGTGCTCGAACACGTCGCGAGCGGTGCGGAGGTGGCGCTCACGCTGCCCCGGCAGGCGGTCTCACTGCTCGTGATCGAGTAGCGCCATGCCCCCAGGCGCCGCGCCTGCCGGGGCGCACCATCCTCACGCGACCTCGAATGTCTCCGCGACCGTCTCGCAGATTCCCGCGAAGGTCTCCTCGGCGAGGGTGAGCGTTTTGCCCCGGCTGAAGTAGACGCCCCACTCGCGGGTGATGCGGTGTTTTTTGATCTTCCGGTGCACCAGGGTCTGCTGCGCAAACTCGCTGGCCGCGACCCACGGCGCTACGACGCCGACCCCGAATCCAATCTTCGCCAGCTCTTTGATGGCTTCCATGCTGCCGAGCTCCAGCGGCGACCGCAGGGTGACTCCCTCCTTCTCGAAATAGCGGGCGATCAGCTGGAACGTATAGCTGCTCCGCCCGTAGACAATGAAGCGCTGGGTCTCGATATCCTCCCGCGTCAGGCGCTCTTTCGCCGCCCAAGGGTGGGAGGGGGACACCACGAGGGACAGCTCGTCCTCGAAGAGTTTTCGATAGTTGTATCCCGTCACCTTGGGCAGCCGGAGCCCGACGACCAGATCGATCTCACCGTCTTCCAAGAGCGGCAGAATCGACTCCGTGTCCCCCGGCTCGATGCGGATCTCGCACTGTGGGAAGCTCAGCTGGAACTCGCGCAAGACCGGGGGGAGGAGGTACTGGCACATCGTCATGGTGGCACCGATCCGTACACATCCCGCCCCCCACGATCCGCTGACCGTCAGTTCGGTCATCGCCAGTTCCATCTCCCGGAAGATCCTGCCCGAACGGCGCGCCAGGATGCGCCCCTGCTCGGTGAGCGCGACCGACCGTCCGGCGCGGTCGAACAACCGGCAATCGAGCGACTGTTCAAGCGCTTTGATCGAATGGCTCACCGCCGATTGCGTGACGAAGAGCTTCTGCGCGGCGGCCGTAAAGCTGCGAGTTTCCGCCAGTGCGGCGAATGCTCTAAGTTGGCGGGTATCAATATGTTCCATCGTCAGGCGGCCGGGGCATGAGCGCGATTCATCGCGCCGATGAACGGTTCGAAAGCAGTTTGTAGGCCAACGCGGCAGGGGATGGCACGGCGAAAGCTTTGTATGGCGCCAATGGAACTGGCACCTGCGCAACATCCGACCGATTCGAACTCGCTTCGTGTCGGCTTCGTTGCGCTCATCGATGCCGCCCCTGTCATCGTCGCGTTGGAGCTCGGGTTGTTCGAGCAGCATGGCCTGAATGTCGTCCTGCAGCGCCAGCCCGGATGGGGTTCGGTGCGCGACAAGATCGCGACCGGCGAGCTCCATGCCAGCCAGGCGGTGTCCGGTCTCCCCTTCGCCCTGTCGTTGGGGTTGGGAGGGGTGCGCTGCGAGTGCCTCACCGGGCTGCTGCTCAACACCCATGGCGATGCCATCACCGTCTCCAACAGGGTTTGGGAGACCGGCGGTCGTTCGCTCGACGATCTCGGCAGTGAGATCCGTCGGGGTGCCTTCGATCGCCCGCTGGTCTTCGGTGTCGTCCACCCGTACTCGACCCACAACTTCCTCCTCCGCGGCTGGGTACGGTCGGCCGGCCTGGTCCCGGACCGGGACATCCAGATCGTCAATGTCCCGCCGGCACTCATGGCGCGCAACCTCGCCGCCAGGAACCTCGATGGCTTCTGCGTTGGCGAGCCGTGGAACACCGCCGCCATCTGCGAGGGCATCGGGCATTGCATCGCCACCAGCGCGGAGCTCCGCCCTTACCACCCCGAGAAAAACCTTCTGGTGACCAAGACTTTCGCCGAGCGTCGATCCGCCGAGCATCTCGCGCTCATTTCCGCGGTACTGGAGGCCTGCGCATTCTGCGACAGTGCTGCCAACATCGATGAGACCGCCCGCATCCTCGCCAAGCCGGGTTACATCAATCTCCCGGTGGAGACGATCCAGAAAAGCCTCCGCTGCGAGCACATCGAGACGCCCCAGACCAAGGCGGGCAAGCTGCGGCTCCACCAGTTCGGCGCGGAGCCCGTCAACCGCCCCAATAGCCAGGCCGCGGCATGGATCTTGGAGCAGATGAACCTCTGCGGGCTCGGGGTCACCACGAAAACCCGCGGCCTCCCGGGTCCGGCGGATGTCTTCCGCACGGACATCTACGACGACGCGGTCGCACACCGCACCGCCGTCGCTCTCTGAATCACCAATCCAACACAGCCACACCGAAAACTTATGATGAAGATGACCAAACGACTCGCACCGTTCCTCCTGGCGCCAGCCGCCGCATGTCTACTCGCCTCCTGCGGCGAGTCCGGCGAATCGCCAAGCGCCACGGCGTCGACCGAGGGCGCCCCCGCGGGGGCTAACCCCGCCAGTGGCGGTGAGACCATGATGCTCGACGTCGAAAAATCGGAGCTGAAGTTCGGATTCATCAAGCTCACCGACTGCGCGCCCATCGTCATGGCCAAGGAACTTGGCTACTTTCAAGACGAGGGGCTCATCGTCGAGATCGAGGCGCAGGCCAACTGGAAGGTCCTCCTCGACCGGGTGATCACCGGCGAGCTGGACGGCGCCCACATGCTGGCCGGGCAGCCGATCGGCGCAACGGTCGGATTCGGTACCCAGGCGCACATCGTCACCGCCTACAGCCTCGACTACAACGGCAACGGGATCACGGTCTCGAACGAGATATGGGAGCAGATGAAGCCCAACATCCCGCTGGAGGATGGCAAGCCGGTCCACCCCATCACCGCGGACAGCCTCAAGCCGATCGTTGAAAAAGCCAAGGCGGAGGGCAACCCGCTGCAGATGGGAATGGTCTTCCCCGTCTCCACGCACAACTACGAGATCCGCTACTGGCTCGCCTCCGCAGGAATCAAACCCGGCTTCTACTTCGATCCGGCCAGCGGGGAGACGAATATCCCCGGGGTCCTCAACACGGATGTCGTCCTCTCGGTTACCCCGCCGCCGCAGATGCCCGCGACCCTCGAGGCCGGGACGATCGTTGGCTACTGCGTGGGCGAGCCGTGGAACCAGCAGGCCGTGTTCAAAGGCATCGGCG
>CAZKYJ010000772.1:0-3101 GCA_964556355.1 uncultured Verrucomicrobiales bacterium
GGGACAGAGAAAGCTTCGAGCAAGCGCGGCGCTACGCCCCACCAGTTTGGGGGGGATAGGACAGAGAGGGTCCCGTTTTGGCGGCTAACCCGGACAAGTCCGCCTTCAGCGGTCTGGCCCCACGCAAACCCGGGCCAGCGCCGGGGCATACCCTGTCCGCCACCCGGCCAAGCTCTATCTAGGAGAGGCCCCCCCAACCGGGCCCGCGCCAGGCCTGCCAAGCCACGCCTTGCCGGGGGGCATGGTCCTGGGTGGACGTTGACGCTCTGGCCGGGCCGCGCCGCGTCTCATCCGTCTCCCTGCTCAGCCCTCACTGGGCCGCGCACCGCCCTGCCGGGCCGCGGTCGGGCGGTGGTCGGGGAGGCGAGGCGGTCGGGGCCCGGCGGGGTCCGTTGCTAGAGGGGTCTTACTTACTCCTCCGCAGCCTGATCGTCAATCGCTCGGCCCTCGTGTTTCCAACCGGGTCCCGGTAGCTGGCCCTGATCCCGGCGCGCGCCTTCGCGCCCCTCCTGACGAGCCGCCTCAGCCTGCGCTTCGCCTGCTTGCTCTTCGGTCTCAGTTTCAGAGTGGCGCCCTGGCCCGCGCTGAGCTGCCGGGTGGCCTTGCGCAGCCCGAACCCCGCCTTCTGCCTGCGCGCGGCGCGAGCCGCGGCGGACCCCTTGGCGCCTCCCCAGACCAGGATCTTGCCCGTAACCACGATGAGGCAATCCTCAGAGCAGCTCACCTCGATCGCGATCGGCTTACCCGCCTCAGGCTTCCCCCTCCGGGAGAGCTTCACCTGTGGGGGTTGGGTGTCGACCGTGAAGCTGCGCGTAGCGGGGCTGGGATCGGTGTTGGCAACTTCGTCGGTGGCCCGCACCTCAAAGCTGTGGGGGCCGTCGGGAAGCGGGCTAGTGCCGAACGGCGATGCGCAGGGCGAATAGCCACCGCCGTCGAGCTGGCACTCGAAGCTGGCGCCCAGCTCGCTTGAGAAGCCGAAGGTCGGGGTGTCTTCGTTGGTCAGGCCAGAGGGGCCGGAGTCGATCTGGGTGTCTGGAGCCGTCGAGTCCTCGGTATAGGAGAAGGGGACCGAGCAGGGCGAGGTGTTTTCGGCCGCGTCGGTGGCGGTGGCGCTGAGCTGGGTGGTCTGGTCCCCGCCGACCGTGACGGTCAGGCCGGGCGCTTCGAAGCCGGCGGCGCTGCCTTCGGCCGCGAGAGGTCCCGAGCAGTCGCTCGACTCATAGACGCGGACCGTGGAGGCGGCCTCGGCCGCGCCCAGCACCCTCGGTTCGTTGTCGTTGGCGGGGCTAGGCGGTTCGGTGGCGCCGATCGTCGGCGCGGCCGGAGCCGTCGAGTCCTCGGTATAGGAGAAGGGGACCGAGCAGGGCGAGGTGTTTTCGGCCGCGTCGGTGGCGGTGGCGCTGAGCTGGGTGGTCTGGTCCCCGCCGACCGTGACGGTCAGGCCGGGCGCTTCGAAGCCGGCGGCGCTGCCTTCGGCCGCGAGAGGTCCCGAGCAGTCGCTCGACTCATAGACGCGGACCGTGGAGGCGGCCTCGGCCGCGCCCAGCACCCTCGGTTCGTTGTCGTTGGCGGGGCTAGGCGGTTCGGTGGCGCCGATCGTCGGCGCGGCCGGAGCGGTGAGATCGACCACAAAGCCGCGGGTGGCCGGCGTCGGGTCCTCCCTTTCCTCCGTATCGACGGCCCGCACATAGAAGGTGTAGGAGCCTTCGGCGAGCGGTTCTTCGGGGGTGTGGGAGCCTTCGTCCGAGCAGGCCCCGAAGCTCGGCGCGCCGGTCGCGATCGAGCATTCGAAGCTGGCAGATTCCTCGTTGGAGGAGAAGGTGAAGGTCGGAGTGTTGTTGCTGATGCTCGAGCCCTCGGCGGGGCCGGAGTCGATCGAGGTGTTGGGGGGCACATCGGGCAGCGCGTCGACCGCGACCCCGATGGTGAGGTCCGCGCTGGTGATGAAGCTTTGTTCGACGCCCGAGCCGTCCAGGTTGGCACGCCCGATCGTGTCGCCGACGGTGTTGGCCCAGTAGACGTGCGTGTCATCGACCGCTATCCCCCAGGGACTATTCGCACCGGTGATGAAGTCTTGTTCGACGCTCGAGCCGTCGACGTTGGCGCGTCCGATCAATGTGCCCAAGCGGGTCCAGTAAACGTGCGCGCCGTCGACCTCAACCCCGGCGGTATTGAACCCCGACGCGCTGATGAAGTCTTGTTCGACGCCCGAGCCATCGAGGTTGGCGCGTCCGATGGTGCCGGCTTGGGCGTTGCTCCAGTAGATGTGTGCCCCGTCAACCTCAACGTCGACAGGTCGAGAGTTGACACCCGTGTCGGGAATGAAACTCTGATCGACGCCCGAGCCATCGAGGTTGGCGCGTCCGATGGTGCGGGCGCTGTTGTTCTGGTAGCCGTTGTTGGTCCAGTAGACGTACGCTCCGTCGACCGTAACCCCTGTGGGGTAGTTCGTGCCGATGATGAAGCTCTGATCGACGCCCAGACCGTTGAGGGCCGCTCGGCCGATCGTGTTGGTTGGGGAGGAGTTGGTCCAGTAGACCCGCGCGTCGGCGCGCGAGGCGAGGACCAGGGTGAGGGTCAATCCGAGAATCGCGGCGAGAAAGAGGGTCGCGCGGTGGCTGCAAAGGGGACGGCCGGCTTGGCGTATACCGCTCATCTGTACTCCGTTTGTCTCTGGGGCGAGAGTTGCCCGATTGATCCCAAGACGCGGACGGCCGGGACTTTCTTCCCCGGCCTCAATCCGATTGGCGGGACTGTCCTGAGCCCGCTCGCGAAGGCCAGAGGACCGGTGTTCGGCGCCTTCGGTCGCGATCCATACGCCGAGGCTGCCAGCCCGAGCAGGCCATCCCGTCACCGCCAACGTCGTGCTCGAGGGTGGCCTGAGCCTCCTCAGTCTCGGTCGGCCCAAGCGAGGTACCAAGTTCCGAGGACGCGTCCTGCGGAGCTTTCAGCACGCATCCGCTCGAAGGGCGAAACTGCCACGCATGCCGACGATCATGCCGACCGACGAGCTTCGGGACGAGCTCGAAGGGTTCATCCGCTATCGCAAAGAGCACCTCACTGGAGACGAGAAAGGCGAGGCGCAGATCTTTTTGGAGCAC
>CAZKYJ010000773.1:0-3100 GCA_964556355.1 uncultured Verrucomicrobiales bacterium
TGACGGCAGCCCATGATGGCGCGGGCGCCTCCCTCGAGCTCGTAGACGACGTTGAAGTGGTCAAAAATGTTGCCCCCGTTGGCCGGGACCTGGCGCCCGCCGACGGCCACCGCGGCGAGGGCAGGCTTGTCTCCGGCGGCCCAGAAGATCTTGTCGACACTGTGCACGGCCTGCTCGACGAGCCCGTCGCCGGAGAGGTAGGAGAAGTTGTACCAGTTGCGCAGCTGCCACTCGACGTCGGCCATGCCCTCGGGGCGGTCGGATGCCGGCGGCATCGGCTTGACCGGACCGGTGTAGTAGGTGGCGTAGATCGACTGCAGCTCGCCGATGTCGCCGTCGAGCACTTTTTGCATCGCCTCCTGCCGGGCGACGTGGCGGCGCCAGCAGAACCCGCTGACGAGGGAGAGGTTCTTCTCGCGGGCCTTTTTGACCGCCTCGCGCACGGACATGACGCCGGGGACGTCGACGGCCACCGGCTTCTCGCAGAAAACGTGGAGCCCGGCGTCGACGGCGGCGTTGAGGTGCTGGGGGCGGAATCCCGGAGGGGTGGCCAAAAGGATGACGTCCACGCCGGAGTCGATGACTTTCTGATAGGCGTCCAGACCGACAAACTCGTGATCGGCCTCGACGGTGACCTGTTCTTTGCTGCCTTCGCTCAGCGTCCTTTTCGCCCGCGCGATGGGCTCGGGAAAGGCGTCGCCCATGGCGACGAGCCGGCAGTAGGGATCGGCTTTGAGCGCCTGGGAGGCGGCACCGGTGCCCCGTCCACCACAGCCGACGAGGCCGACTTTGACCTGGCCCTCGGGGATCCGTTTCCCTCTGGCAAACGGCGAAGCGGCAGCACTGAGCGCGGCCGCGGCGGCGGTGGTCTTGAGAAAATCTCGGCGGTTCGGGGTATTCATCAGTGGGGTTTACGGGGGTGGGAGTGGGACACCTTTCGATAAATCGTGCCCACGGCGCAGGATTCGGAGCACGGGGGGGCTCGGCGGGACGGCTCCCGTCAGAACCGGAGGTTCAAACCAAACTTGAGGGCCAGCTCGCTCTCCGCCAGCCTCACGTTCCGATCGAGGATTCCATAGTTCTGGTTCAGGGTGAGGAAGATCTGGTTGCCCGGGTGGAATTCCCATTGGATCCGAGAATAGACGCCGACGCTATCCGAAACGCTGTCGTGCTGAAGCGTGGTGGACCAGAAGAGGTCCGGGGTGAACTTCACCAGAGCCGTCGCGGCGCTCAGGTGAGTGGTGAGCGAGCCGGCGGAAGTCGAGAAGTGGTTGTAAGCGTAGTCGAGGGAGAACTCGAGGTGGTCCGACGGATAGAAACGGAGCGACGGTCCGACGAAGAGGCGGTCACCCCCATAGAAATCTCCCCACGAAACCTCCAGCGAACCCGCCGTCCGGCGCCGGTCGGAGAGCGTCAACTTGGCAGAAAAGTCCGTGCTGTAATAGCGTCCTGCGGGAATGGTGAGCCCGTCGGCGATCGAGAAATCTTCCGGCGGTGCGTCGAAGATCCGGTTGATCCCGAGCGAGATTTCGTCGTCGCTGGCTAGGCGGAAGACGACGGGGAAGAGCGAGTGCGTCCACGAGACGAGATCGCCGTCCAGGTCAGTGAAGGCCTGGTTTGCATAGATCGCACTCCAGTAATGGTAGCGGGAAAGATCCTTCGGACGGTAGAGGTACTGCCAGTCGGAAGCGTAGTAGCGAATCCCCGTCCGGGGGACGAAGCCAAGTGCCGGATCGAAATCGTCGCCGATCTGGAGGAAACGCGCGGACGCGCTAATGGTGTCATTGGGATAGTCGAGGTTCAGGCCGAAAGCGGTTCCCGACTCGCTTGGGGCGCCGGCACCGTCGGTGTTGGAGAGGAGGAAAAACGTATCGGCCGCAAGTGTCTTGTCGCCGAGGAAACTGGAGGTGCGGAAGCGTAGGTCCGGACCGATGACCAAGTTGTCAGAATCGGTGTAGGGGGAGCCATAGGTCGCAAGGAATCCAGCACTCGATTGTTCCCAGAAATCCTGCGAGACGCGGGTGACGGCCACATACTGATCGTCGAGGCCGCCGGTCCCCTCGAGGAGGGCCCCCGTTACGCCGACCCGGTAGGCATCGAGGTGGCCGGCCAGCTTGGCGGCGGCGAGAATCGGGACGGGAGCCCCGTCGGGGGCAAGCCCGATCCGTCGGGAAAAATAGGGAACGAGCAGTCCGTCGTAGTTTTCCGCGAACTGGTAGAAGGCGTTATCCTCGAGGAAGAACGCGCGCTTCTCGGGGAAAAAGAGGGGGAAGCGGGTGAAATTGATCTGCCTCCGATCGACCTCGGTTTCGGCAAAATCGGTATTGTAGGAGAAAGTTAGCGAGAGATCGGGTTTGATCCGGTAGCGGAGATCGGCACCGAAATCGCCATTGAGCCCGTGGGATGATCGCGCGTCGTCGAAGCGGTGCCGTCCGACGAAGTAGGGCCGGAATTCCAAACCGAGACCCACGGCCGCTTCCTCCAGGCCGAGCACGTCGCCGGCTTCCGCAGCGAAGTACGTCTGATATTCGGGTCGCGGTCCGGCCCAGCGGCCGAATTCCGAGCTCCGGCGAATGACCCGTTCGAGGTTGAAACCCCAGCGCGCGCCGCCGGGATCGAAGTCGATGGTATCGAATGGGATGGCGACCTCCACATACCAGCCGGATGCGTCGATCGACGCCCGCGCGGACCAGATACCGTCCCAGTTCCCGTCGAGGTTCGTGTTCTTGGAGACGATGGCATCCCACCGGGCACCGCGGGGATTGACGGAGAACGCGTAGCCATTCCGACTGTCGTGGAAGGTGTCGAGAAAAAAGTAGATGTAGTCATCCGTGGGGAGATAGCCGTCCCGGACGAGGCGCCTTGCGATGATGGCGTCGGGATTCGAATCGTAGCACCACACTGCCAAATAGAAGTTCTGGCGATCGTAGAGAATGCGGAATTCGGTGTCTTCCGACATCGGGGCTCCCACCTCCGGTTGGAACTGCCGGAGCCCCCCCGCCGGAGGGGCACTCTGCCAAACGGCATCGTCGGGTACCCCGTCGATCACGGGAGGGGTGTCGGTGAACCGTGCGCGTAACGTGGGCGCGGACTGGGCCGA
>CAZKYJ010000774.1:0-3095 GCA_964556355.1 uncultured Verrucomicrobiales bacterium
GCGAACTGGGAATTGAGCGTCCACCAGTCTCCGAGATCCAACCAATTGGCAACCCCGGGCGCGATCGCCGATTCGCCTCCGAACCCGTTGGTTCCCGTCGGGGCGACGACCTCGATCTGTGCGGTGAGGAGGAAGCGCTCGCGCTCGATGAGCAGTGCGCGCGGCACGAGAGCGAGGTCACCAAATCCACCATTCGTCCCGCCGTCGTCTGCGAAGAGAAATGGGAGCTCGACGATCACGCCGAGGCTTCGGGTGAAAGCCCATTCCAACTCGGCACCGATTTCGTGGCCGACGGTATCGCAGTCTTCCCGTAGCCGGTAGTCGATGAAAAGGTCGCGACCGGTGAGAGCCGGCTCGACTCCGAACGAGTGGACGATCGGTGTCCCGCCGCCACCGACGTGGACATGCTCGAACGGTTCGAGCCAGCGGCTCCCCGTCGGGTGGGGTTGGTCGTGACCGCGTTCCTCAGCCGGAGAGCAGGCAATGGTGAGCGCGAAGAGGGCGAGTGAAGGACCGGGGAAGTTCATCGGGCCACACTGGGGCGCACCTCCATCCAAAAGACAAGTTTTAATGCAACTATTTTGCGATAATTTTTCGAAGGGATCGGGATCCTGTTTGGCGAGGGGGCGGTGTCGCGCGCGAACTTGGGCGACGGGATGAGGGGGCACTGTGAAAAATCGCCGCTCGAAATTCTCCCGATCCCGTCCGATAGACAGCGCTCCTGATCCCGTTACTTTCCCACCGCCATGATTTCCGATTTCAGCGATTCCTCTGCCGGCAGTGTCGTCCCCCACATCCCGGTTCTCCGACAAGGCATCGAGTACCGCAGCCTCGACGTCAACCCGATCACGCGGGTGAACTCCGACGAGGTGGTCGCCGAAATGAGCGTGGCCAACGCCGGGCTGCTCAAGCGCGACCTCCTCTCCATCAAGAATGCGCGCCACGTCCTGCGAGACGTCCCCGCTGCCGAGCTGGTGCGCATGACGAAGCTGGCGGGCGAGTACTTCCTCAACGACCGGCTTCCCCTTGGCGACGGCCTGCAGGGACCGGATGACTACCTTGCCCAGCTCCACGCCACCAGCGGGCTCCCCCACGCGCTCATCCGCATGAACATGACAAAGCTCTACCAGCTTTTCACCGAGATGGACGGTGTGCTCAACGGCCTCTCCCGCGGGCTGGCCCTCGACGTCTTGGACGAGGGGATCGGCGAGCAGGCCGGTGTCCCCGTCAGCTTTTCGCCCGTCACCGACTCGCTCGGCGTCGTCCTGCCGAGCAACTCACCCGCGGTCAACGCCCTCTGGATGCCGGCGATCCTCATGAAGATCCCCGTGGTGCTCAAGCCCGGCCGCGAGGAGCCGTGGACGCCCTGGCGAATCATCCAGGCCTACCTCAAGGCGGGCGTGCCCAAGGAGGCGTTCAGCTTCTACCCGACCAGCCACGAGGGCTCGCAGGCGATCATCCGGAAATGTGGGCGTGTCATGGTTTTCGGCGACGACAAAACGGTCGGCCAATACGCCAACGACAAGCGCGTCGAAGTCCACGGTACCGGCCACACCAAGATCCTCGTCGGCGAGGACCGGATCGACCGCTGGGAAGACTACCTCGACATCCTCGTCGAATCCGCCAGTGCGAACTCCGGACGCTCGTGCATCAACGTCTCGACCATCGTGGTGCCACGGCACGGCGACGCCATCGCACGGGCATTGGCCGAGCGGCTCGCCGAGATCCAACCGCTCGCCCCGGACGACCCGAACGCCCGGCTCTCGGGCTTCGCCAACTCCGCGTTCGCCGACTACATCGACGGTGCCGTCACCGAAGGGCTCAAGGAGCCGGGCGCCCGCGACGTGAGCGCGGAAGTGCGGGGCGACGGCAGCCCCCGCCGCATCCGGCGCGAGGGGATGGACTACCTTCTTCCGACCATCGTGCGGCTCGATTCCTTCGACCACGTCCTCGCCAACCGCGAGTTCCTTTTCCCCTTCGTCCAGGTCATCGAGATGCCCCAGGCCGAGATGCTCGAGCGGATCGGCTACTCGCTGGTGGTCACCGCCATCACCGACGACCCGGAGTGGATCCCCGAGCTGCTCGACTGCCCGGAGATCGAGCGCCTCAACGTGGGCGCGTTCCCCACCAGCCGCATCCAGTGGAACCAGCCGCACGAGGGCAACCTCTTCGAATTCCTCTACAAGCGCCGCGCCATCCACGTCGCCCATGCTTGATGCGACGAACCTCTGCGCCGACGTCTGGTCGGGGGCGCCCCAGAGCGTCGTCGGGTTCGCCGATGCTCCCGGAACCCGTGTCGTCTTCGGTCCCGATCGGCTCCAGGAACTCGGAACCCTCGTCGCCGAGCGGGTTTCTGGCAAAGTGTTAGTGGTGACCGACGCGGGCATCCGGGACAGCGGCCACCTCGCGCGGGCCACCGGGCGGCTGGAGGCGGCGGGCTTGGAGGTCGTCGTTTTCGATGGGGTGCGCGAGAACCCGACCACCCTCGACGTCGATCACTGCCTGGAGGTTGCCCGTGCTGCGGGCATCGATGCCATCGTCGGCCTGGGGGGAGGCAGCAGCATGGACACGGCCAAGGGCTGCAATTTCCTTCTGACCAACGGCGGCGAGATGAAAGACTACTGGGGCGTCGGCAAGGCGACCAAGCCGATGTTGCCGGTAGTCGCCGTGCCCACCACCGCCGGCACCGGCAGCGAGTGCCAGAGTTTCGCGCTGATCGCCGAGCGTGGGACGCATACCAAGATGGCCTGCGGTGACAAGAAGGCGGCGGCAGTTCTCGCGATCCTCGACCCGTCGCTGACCCTCACCCAACCGCGTTCCGTGGCCGCGCAGACCGGTATCGATGCCATCGCCCACGCCGTCGAGACGGCCGTGACCCGCAAGCGGACGGAGGTTTCGACCGCCTATTCGCGGCTCGCCTACCAGCTGTTGAGATCCGGATTCCCCCAGGTGCTCAGCGACCCCGACGACCTTCGCGCCCGTGGCCAGATGCAGCTGGGCGCTGCCTACGCCGGCACCGCCATCGAGAACAGCATGCTCGGTGCGGCCCACTCGGCGGCCAATCCGCTCACCGCCCATTTCGGAATCGTTCACGG
>CAZKYJ010000775.1:0-3090 GCA_964556355.1 uncultured Verrucomicrobiales bacterium
GAGAGAGCGACCTCGCGGCGGACGGCGGGGGAATCCGATCCGGCGAGGTGGCGCGCGCGGTCGAGGAGGCCGCCGGAATCGGCAAGGCGGAGGGCACGGTAGGCAGTGATCCGGAGCTGGGGATCCGCATGGTCGAGGAACGGGACCACCCGCTCGCGACCAGCATCTCCGAGCTGGCCGAGCACCCAGAGCCGGCGGGCGATCGCCGTGGCGTCCTCCCGTTCGCTCTCCAGCGAAGCGACGGTGGGGGCGAAGGATGCGGCTCCGCCGGCGACGAGCCTGGCGGTGGCGTGCGAGCGGACGTTGACGTTGGGGCTGTCGAGCGCGGCCAGCTGACCGCCGGGAGATTCGAAATCGATCTCCGGTCGCACGGGGGCGGCGCTGTCCTTCCGAGTGATCCGGTAGATGGTGCCGCTCACCTGGTTGGTGCGGCGGCTGGTATCGTTGTAAAAATCGCTGAGGAAAAGCGATCCGTCGGTGCCGACGACGAGGTCGGTCGGGAGGAAATAGCGACCTTCCTCGCCCGCTTTGAGCCGGAGGAACGACTGGTGGGTGCCCATGGCGATCCCGGCGCCGTCCAATTTCGGCCGGCAGGCGAGGACGGCCTTGCGCACCATGCAGCAGACGAGATAGGTGCCGGAGAGCCCCAGGGTGTCATCTTCGATAAAGACGTTGCCGGTCGGGGAGCCCGCGCCGTAGATCGATCCCGGGGGGCAGGCGCCGGGGTAGTTCTCCCGCCAGTGGGAGCGCGAATATCGGAGGTTTTTGTTCCACCCCGAGGGTTCCTCCCAGGTTTTGGCGACTTCCTCCCACGACCGGCTGCCGTCGCGGAGGTCGGCGTAGCCCATGTTGCCAAATTCCATGACCCACGACGACCGGCAATGCGCGGGGTCGTCGTTGTCGCTCTGCAAGACGTCGCCGAACGCGGTCACCGCCATGTCGTGGGGGTTACGCATATTGTAACCCGTAGGCGCGAGCCCGGTGCCGTCCGGATTGATGCGCATGGTCATGCCGCCGGGGTAGACGTGCCCGTCGGAGCTCACCTGCCCGATGCCCTCGGGGTTGCCGTAGTAGCAGCCGGAGATGAAGTGGCGGCCGTCCACCGTCCTGACATCCGCTCCGGAGTTGCCACAGGAAAAGTGCCATTGCCCGCTGGGTGCACCGACCACCGCATGGAGGGTGTGGTCGTGGTTGCCACCCTTGAACCCCGTGAGGAACACCTCGCGCGTATCGACCGACGGGTCGAAAACCGCATCGCGATCGACGTCGGTGTAGACGATGATCGAAGGGGTGGCCGAGAGGACGATACGATTGTCGAAAACCGCGATGCCGAGCGGAGCCGGGCGGAGCCCCTTCTCTGTGACAAACACGTGGGAGGCATCGGCCGCGCCGTCGGCGTCCGTGTCCGCGAGGACGATGATCGATTGTCCGGCATCGACGCGTGCCTTCTGGTTGTAGTCGATGCCCTCGGTGAGCCAGAGCCGCCCCTCGGCATCGCAGTCCATGGCGACGGGCGAATAGATCATCGGCGACTGCGCCCACACTTCGATCTCGAGCGAGTCGTCGGCCAATTCGAAAGCCTCGACCGGCACGCTCTCGACGGGGCGTTGCTCCTGGGCGAAGGAGACCCGGTCCGGGGCGGCGGGCAGGGTGCACGGGAACAGCGGGAGGAACAGCAGGATCACCGGTCGGATCCGGACGGGCAGAATCATCCGGGAGGGTAGGCGCAAGATCGTGGTGTATGCGAATGGATTTGGGCGGTCAGGAGCGGGATGACCGGGGTGTTGCCAGCTGTCGACGCAAGGAGGCGTGCTGTTCCGCGTCCGCGTTCGATTGCCCTGCTCGGCCGTGACCCGGTCAGCGGCGGCGCGGCGGCGAACCCGAGATTGCGCTGGAGTGCGCGTGACCTCCGGCTATCGGTGGGAATGGAACCGCTACTGCCCCATCTGGAAATCGGAGCCCCACGCCAGGAGGCCGAGATGTGCGTGGTGCTCATGCACGGTCTCGGCGCGGACGGGCACGATTTCGAAGACGTGGCCGAGGCGATCTCCCGGGCCGCACTGCCTCGGAGGTGGCGCTTCATCCTTCCCCACGCGCCGGAGCAACCCGTGACCATCAACATGGGAATGGTGATGCCGGCCTGGTACGACATCCTCGACCTGAGCGAGAGCCGGAGGGTGAACTGGGGAACCGTCGCGACCAGCGCGGTGGCCATCGAATCGCTCATCGCCCGGGAGGAGGCCGCCAAGCTCGTGCTGGCGGGGTTCTCCCAAGGTGCCGCTATGGCGCTCCACGTCGGGCTCCGCAACCAGGGGGCGGTCGCGGGGATTCTGGCCATGTCAGGGTATCTCCTGATCGCCGACGACCACCCGTGCCCGCAAAAGGCAGTCGACATTCCGATCGGCCTCTTCCACGGAGCGGACGACCCTGTCGTGCCGGTGGGGGCGGCGCGGCAGGCGGCCGCCGTGCTCGGCCAGGAGGGCTACGCCCCCACCCTGAAAATTTACGACGGTTTGGGGCACGGGGTCGCAGACGAGGAACTCCGTGACGTCTTCGCCTGGTTCGATGCGGCGTGCCCTACCGCGTCGTCGGCTGGATGACGAAGAGCCCGTGGGTGGCGCGGAAAGCGTCGGCCATTTTCATCCGCTTGACCTCGTGGCCGGCGCCCCACGAGTCGGAGAAGAGGAGGTCGCCTTTTCCTTTGTTGTAGCCGATGATCATGCGCATGTGGCCGCCACCCGCCTGCTGGGCGATGGCGGGCTCCTCGGGGTAGCGTCCGAGTTCGAGCGCCCAAAGGAGGGGGATGCCATCGTCGATGTGTTCGTGGACGGCCTTCTCGAAATCGTCGGATTCGACTTCGTCTTTGAGGCTCAGCCGCATCTCGCGGTCGGGCTCGTAAAGGCGGCCGTTGCGTGCGAGCATCCCCAGGGGCTTGAAGCGCGTCTTGAACCGGTAGTCGATCTTTCCGAGCGCCTCGCTCATGGCCAGCGTGCTCGTCCCTCCCTCGGCGCGGGTGCCGGCGATCTGGGCGAGCTGGTGCTGGTCGCAGGGGATGCCGTAGTACTCGAAAAGGCGTTGCGCCGAGGCGAC
>CAZKYJ010000776.1:0-3086 GCA_964556355.1 uncultured Verrucomicrobiales bacterium
GAGCCGTGGTTGGGGTCGATGATCCCGTTGGGATTGATGTGGAAGAGGACGGTGGCGTCAAAGCCGTGGCGCTGGGAGAGAATCTTGCCGAGCTGGGGCATGGCTTCCTCCGAGCGGTACTCTTCGTCACCGGCTACGAGGACGACCTTTTTCCCATTGCCGGGCAGTCCGGCGGCGCCCTCGAAGGTCAGCCATTGGGCGTCATCGGCGAGGGTGGCACCGACGAGGGCGAGGGCGACGAATGAAAATGTTAGGGATTTAAGCATGGTGAGAAGGAGATACGGGGGCGGGCTGCCGGGGGTTTCATTGGGAGACGGGGATGGGTGGGGGCGAGGTCGGGCCGGTCGGATCCAGGTGGAAGCCGACCCGGGCACCGGGGACGAGGTCGAAGGTGGGATCGAGGTCCTCCACGCTGTCCCACTCGTTGGTCCAGGTCGTTTGCTCGGTGATCTGCCGGGCGCCGGCGTCGATGCGATGGCGGAGGGCGGCGGGGTCCTCGGTCGTGACCAGCTCGGCGCGGGCGAGCTTGATGAGCTCGGCGGTGCGCTCCTGCTCGGCGAGGGTGAGCTGCAGCTTGGCGGCGGCATCCTGCTGGCGTGCCTGGCGTTTTGCTAGCGTGTCGAGTTTGGCGCGCTTCGACTCGATGAGCTGGAGGCTTCCGGCGCGGCGCTCGAGTTCGCCGAGTTCGGATTCGAGCGCCGCGATCGCATCGGGGATGTCGTCGTCGGCCGCCTTGGTGATGAACGACTCGAGGGTCTGCTCGGTGTGGAGCAGGCGGAGGTAGGAAGCCATGAGCGAATCGACGGGCTGCATCTGCAGGTCGATCCCGAGGATTCCCGCTTTCGACGGGAGCGCCGCGAGATGGGATTCGATTTCGGCGCCGATGGTCTCCAGCTCGCGGTAGCGGTCCTGGCGCCCCGGGGCGAGGGCGGTGAAGATGCGCTGGCGGTTGGCGAAGAGGGCGTCGGCGCGCGCCTCGGCTTCAGGGTCGGCCTCGGCGGCGCGGCGGCGCTTCTCGAGCCAGCGTTGGAAGACCGGGGTGTCGGGGAGGTAGATCCAGCCGAGGAGGTAGAGCGCGCCTCCGGCGATCATCCCGAATCCGCTGGCGGACGCGATGCCGAGGCCGAGGGTGAGTGCCCCCAGCCAGAGGTGGTGGGGGCTTTTGGCGAAGGCGGCGAGGCGCTGGATTCCGGAGGGCATCGTTGGACTACTCGACGGTGAACCACTGCACCTCGACCCGGCGGTTGGGATCCGGCTCGGGGCCGAGCGGCTCTTCCCAGCCTCGGCCGATCATCTCGACGCGCTCCGGGGTGACGGCGGGGAACATCGCGATCAGCTGGGACTGCACCTCCTCGGCGCGCTGCTTGGAGAGCTCCATGGCCTTGAGCCCCATGGTGCGCACGAAGGCCTCGCCGCCCTGCTGGCGAAATTCGGGGACGAGCGAGTCATCGACGTGGCCGCGCAGGAGGATGATGGAACCGGGGCTCACCTGGAGCATCTGGCGCACGGTTTTGAGGTATTCGGTATTGATGGGCTCGGCCATGTCGAGCTGGGCGGAGTTGGGCTGGAAGAGGAAGCGGATGTCCTTCGAGAGGAGCGGGTCCGACTCGATCGGGCTGCGGTCGCTGGAGCGCACCGGGCGGATGGCGATCTCTTGGTCGGCGAAGAGGTTTTCCGCCTTGAGGGCGTCGAGGGAGGTGGTGTCGACAAAGTGGCTGGCGGGAGCCGGGTTGGGAACCGTCTTGGCGCCGTAGGCGAGGACGGCGGAACCGTAGATCGATTCGAAGCTGCCGGAGGCGTCGGTGGCACCGGAGAAAAAGGCGAGGTTTTCGGGGAGGTTCGAGAGGTGGATTTTCGCGAGCTCGTCGAGGACGTCCTGGGTGGACCATTCGAACTCCTTGAAGGCGTCGGCGATGGCGGGGGCGTGTTTGTTGGGATCGCTGCGGACGAGGTCGTTGCCGTGGAGAAGACCGTGGACGACGCCTTTGACTTTATCGGGATTGGCCTCGGCGAAGCCCTTGTTGAAAATGAGAATGTCGGACACGATGAGGAGGTTTTTGTTGTCCACCAGCTGGCGGGCCAGGCCGCCGCTGGCCTCGACGACCTCGGTGGTTTTCGGCGCCCAGGTGACGCAGCCGGCGATGGCTTCGCTGCCGGATTCGAGGTCGGCGAGGAAGGCGTCGGCGGCGGCGAAGGCATCTTCGGCGAAGACGAGATTGACCGCCTCGGTATCGACGGGCTCGGCGGGGGAGGCGAGACGCTTGATCGGGAGGTTGGCTTCTTGTGCGAGGTAGCGGATGAAGAACTCGGTCTCGTTGAACGGGGCGGCGGCGATGATCTTGCCCTTGAGATCGTTGATCCGGCGGATGTCTTTGCGGACGATGATGCCATCGGCGCCCCGGGAGAAGGCGATCTGGGCGGGAACCACGGCCTGGAACTGGCGACCGATGCAGGCGAGGACATCGACGGTGGTGGCGGAGGCGGCCATTTCGCCGCGCTGGAGAGCCGCCCAGGAGTCTTCCTCGCTCAGGGTGAGACGTACCTGGAAGCCGTAGCTTTTCGTGAAAAAGGAATCGGGATTCGGCTCGAGCCCGCCGTTGGCGACGATGAGGCCGGCGTAGCCCGCGTACTCGGAGAGTTCGATGACGAGGGTGTCTCCGTCAGCTTTGTAGGGTTGCGCGGAGGGGAGGCGCTCGGGCTGGTCGGGGACGGCGACGAAGGCCTCGGCATCGACACCGGCGGGGGATTCGGCGACCGTAGACGGCGCTTCCGAGGGGGTGGCGACGGTGGCCGCGGGTCCGTGGGGCTCGCCCGATGGCTGGAGTTTCGAGCGCCACATGAAGAACGCGACGCCGGCGATGGCGAGGACGAGGAGGGTGAAAACGAACTTTCCGAGCTTGGTCATGACCCGGGAAGCATAGCAGACGGCATGGGGTTTTGGGATGGGATTTCGCGCGCCGTTTTGTAACCGGCGGGGTGCGCGGCTAGAACCAGCCGAGCCAGTCGACCATCGCGCCGCCGTCGCCCCAAGCAAGCCAAGCGGGAACCGCCCAGTAGGCGAGGAAGGGGATGAAGCGACGGATGCG
>CAZKYJ010000777.1:0-3078 GCA_964556355.1 uncultured Verrucomicrobiales bacterium
AACCAGATGCGATCTGCTGGCAAGCGGTCCATCCCCCCGGAGGTCGCCTCCGGATTCGCCATCGGCAGGCCGCCGCGGTCGCCCCGTTGACCGATTGGAACACCGCCGCCGCCCGCCGCGCTGGGGGCGAGCACGGCGCTGGGAAGGGAAACGGGCGGCGAAATAAATATGCACCAATGCGCATAAAAGCAATAATATTGTGCGGAGAGGACGGAATCAACCATGGATTCCGAGCTCGAACTCTGCTAGGCAAGAGGAGGAGGAATTCATCGTGAGTGTAATCGAGAGACATCTGGACGTGGCCATTCTCGGCGGGGGGTTCGCCGGTGTGTATTGTGCCAAAGAGATCGCGAAGCGCATTGCGCCGAACCGGATCGTCGGGATTGTGGCGGAGGAGAACTACATGGTTTTCCAACCGATGCTGCCCGAGGTGGCCGGGGGGTCGCTCTCACCACGCCATGTGGTGAATCCGATCCGCATGCTCTGTAAAGGGGCGCGGGTCTACAAGGGCGAGGTGAAAAGCATCGATCCGGACGCGCACACTTTCGTCGTCGATGCGGGGCCGTACACGCCGGACGTGAAGTTCACCTACGACCATTTGGTCATCGCCCTGGGGGCGGTGATCGACCTGCGGCGCATCCCGGGGATGGCCGAGCACTCGCTCCTCATGCAGAACGTCGGTGATGCCATGAAGCTGCGGGCGACCATCATCGGTCGGATGGAGGAGGCGAACCTCGTCGTCGAGCCGGAGAACCGACGTAAGATGCTGGATTTCGTCATCGTCGGCGGCGGTTACTCCGGGGTCGAGACCGCTGGGCAGATCGTCGATCTGCTGAACTCGATCCACACCTTCTACCGGAATGTCGGGCCCGATGATTATTCGGTCAGCCTGATCCACAGCCGCGATGTCCTCTTGCCCACCCTGACGCGGGAACTCGGGGAGTACACCACCAAATGCCTCCGCGACCAGGGCGTCAACGTCATCTTGGAGCGGCGGGTCAAAAGTGTGACCGCCAAGCAGGTCGTCCTCGACAACGGGACGATCCTTCCGGCGAAGACCGTTATTTCCACCGTGGGCAACGCCCCCAACCCGGCGATCGTCAAGCTCTGCGACCAGTTCGACGTCCCGAACATAAGGTATCGCGTGCAGACCAACCGCTACCTCCAAGTGGGCGGGCGCGAGCACATGTGGGCCGTCGGGGACTGCGCCGCCATCCCGCACCCCGGTCAGGAGACCGGCTACTGCCCCGGGACCGCGCAGTTCGCCATGCGCCAAGGGGCGCAGGCGGGGAAGAACATCGCCTACAGCCTCCGGGGGGACTGGCTCAAGCCATTCAAGTTCAAAGGCCTCGGCGAGCTGGCGGCCATCGGGCACCACACGGCGGTCGCCAGCATCATGGGCTTCAACTTTTCCGGCTTCATCGCGTGGTGGATGTGGCGCTCGATCTATCTCTCCAAGCTGCCAGGGTTGGATCGCAAGCTCCGCGTGATGACCGAGTGGACCTTCGATATTTTCTTCCCCCGGGACATCAACCTGCTCACCCCGCGCTACTCCAGCCCGCTCACGGAGATGCACCTCGAGCCCGGGGACGTCCTCTTCAACAGCGGCGAGCCGGCCTTCAGTTTTTATGTCGTGAAGGACGGGAGCGTCGATATCCGATCCGACGACGGCGATGTCGTCCGCACCATCACCAAAGGCGGCCACTTCGGCGAGCGCGCGCTCTTGGCGGACAAGCTCTGGCGCTTCAACGCCGTCGCCACCGAGCCCAGCACCCTCGTCTCCATTGGCGAGAACATCTTCCAGTTGCTGGCTTCGAGCTGCGGATCGATCGGGGATCTCCTGACGCAATCGGCGACGACCTACAAGAGCCAGGGGGAGATCGAGGAAATCCTGGAACGCGTCCCGTCTGACATCCGCGATAAGAACGCCAGTGCCGTGATGCACCGGGATCCCGTCTCCCTGACCTCCGAAATGAGTGTCGGTGAGGTCTTGGGAATCCTGCAAGACCACCATCACAGCGCCTACCCGATGGTCGATAAAGACGGGCACATTGCCGGCGTCATCCGTCGGTCCGAATTCTATGAGTGGCTGAAGAACTCTGCCCTCGATCGCGATGCCAGCGTGAAAGACGCCCCGGTCGGCGCCGTGCCGACGGTGCGCGCTGAAACGGTTGTAGCCGACATTATCGAAAGCCTTGTCCGCGGCGGCGCGACCAAAGCGCTCGTGGCCGACGAGGAAAATCGGCTCTTGGGGATCGTCACCTTGCTCGATCTTTTCTCCGTCGGGGGAGGCATGCGCCAGGTCGCGGGTCCCTAGACGCCGGAAGAAAAAAAAGCCCGGTCGCGAACGACCGGGCAAAGTGGATGGCTAGAGGGATCGGTTCCGTCTGGCGAAAGGAATCTCTGCAGAAAAGCGCCTCCCAGCGGATTCTAGCAAATACGGTTGCGATAGTCAATCAGAATGACTATCAAGGTCGCCGAATTATTCGAGATCGGTTACGAGCACGGAATGCTGCTCGCGTTTTCCGAGGAATTCGGCCTGGGCGACGACAGCGGAGCGGGTACCATTGAAGCGGTAGCCATGGCAGTTCGGGCAGATGACGACCTTCCCGGTAACGATCGATTCACAACAGAGGCAGACCTTGTACTTGTCGGGGTTGCGGGCGATTTTGCAGGCTTGGCGAGCCCGATCTTCCAAGTTTTCAGCTTCGTTATGCATTATTGAGACAATATTATAAAAATAATCGCGGAATTGCAAGAGATTTGCGCATCGGGGCGAAAATAGTTCGAGCCCTCTACTTTCGGCGAGGCACCCGCCCGGGGCAACAAAAAAGCGGGCTCCAGATCGTTCCGGAGCCCGCTTTTTTGAAAGATGAAAGGACGGTTGGGAGGGGCTACGACGCCGACTTGGCGAGCTGCTTGGCGAGGTTGCTTTTCAGGCGGGAGGCCGCGTTTTTGTGGATCACTCTGACCTTTGCGGGCTTGTCTGCGGGGGAGGCGAAAGCTCGATATTTTTCGGCGGCGAGGTCGGTGTCACCGGCTTCGACGGCGGAGAGAACCTGCTTGCGAGCGGTTTTG
>CAZKYJ010000778.1:0-3076 GCA_964556355.1 uncultured Verrucomicrobiales bacterium
CACGGTGCTCACCGCGTTCAACGACAACGCCGCCATCACCTTCCTCGCCTCCCAGGCGCCGGGGCTCAGCGTCGGGGCCAAGTATGCCGTGGTCGCCGGCGCCGTCGCGGGCGGAGGGCTCACCGTCATCGCCAACGCGCCCAACCCCGCCGGCCAGTCGATCCTCGGCAGCTTTTTCAAAGGGGGGATCTCCCCGGCGAAGCTGCTGCTCGGGGCGCTCTTGCCCACCGCCATCATGATCGGGGTGCTCATGGCCATCACCCACGACTGATCCCTCATGTTTACGGGAATCATCGAGGCCGTGGGAACCATCACGGCGGCCGAACCCACCGACACCGGGGCGCGGCTGAGCGTCGAGCTGCCGTTCGCGCGACACCTCTCGGTCGGGGAGAGCGTGGCCGTCAACGGGTGCTGCCTCACCGTTGCGGAGCCCCCGGCCGATGGCGTCGCCGTCTTCGACCTCCTAGCCGAAACCATCCGTGCCACCAATCTGGGCGACCTCGTCACCGGAGCGCAGGTCAACCTCGAGCGCGCCCTGCGCGCCGGAGACCGAATGAGCGGCCACGTGGTGCAGGGGCACGTGGATGTTCCGTCCGAGGTGGTGGCCTACGAGAAGAAGGGTGAGGAGCACCGCATGGAGATCGCGCTGCCCAACGAGTTCGCCCACTACGTCGCCTACAAAGGCAGCGTGGCTGTCGATGGCATCAGCCTCACCGTCGCGGAGGTCGATGACGCGAAGGGAACGTTCACCCTGTGGATCATCCCGCACACCCACGAGGTGACGACCCTCCACACGTTGGAGGCCGGGATGCGGGTCAACTTGGAGTTCGACATCCTGGCGAAGTACGTCGAACGCATCACGGCGGTTCGTAGTTGACGGGGCGGCGTCCGGGCATTCCTCTAGAGCCACCATGGCCAGTTCATCATCCGCGGGTCCCGAATTCCCCGAGTTTCCGAAATTCGACATGCCCGGGGGGGACAAGGCCCCCAAGCTCGCCGCGATCGGCGTGGTGGCTCTCGTCGTCCTCGCGGGCGTCTGGTCCGCCTTCTACACCGTCGAGGCCGAGTCCGAGGCCGTTATCCTCCGTTTCGGCAAGCACATCAAGACCGTTCCCAACGGTCTCCACTTCAAGCTCCCGTGGGGCATCGACCGAGCCTATTCCGTGAAGGTCAAACGCCAGCTCAAACAGGAGTTCGGCTTCGGCACTCCCGAGGCCACCAACCCCTACCAAGCGTCCGACCGGCGCGAGTGGCCCGAAGAGAAGAACATGGTCACCGGGGATCTCAATGCCGCCCTGGTCGAGTGGGTCGTCCAGTACCGCATCGAAGACCCCGCCCAGTACCTCTTCCAGGTGCGCAACCCCGACGCGACCCTGCGCGACGTCAGCGAATCGGTCATGCGTGAGGTCGTCGGCGACCGCACCGTCGACGAGGTCATCACCATCGGCCGCCAGGAGATCGGCCAGGAGGCGCTCCGCAAACTCCAGGCCGTCGTCGAGGAATACACCATGGGCATCAAGATCGACCAGGTCCAGCTCAAGCCGGTCAACCCCCCCGAGTCGGTGCAGGCCAGCTTTAACGAGGTCAATTCCGCCCAGCAGGAAAAGGAGAGCGCCATCAACCGCGCCAACGGGGAGTACAACAAAGTCATCCCCCGCGCCCGGGGTGAGGCCGACCAGAAGATCAGCGCTGCCGAGGGCTACAAGGCGCGCCGGATCAACGAGGCCGAGGGCGACGTGGCGGCCTTCACCGCCCTTCTCACCGAGTACACCAAAGCCCCCGAGGTCACCCGGCGCCGCCTCTACTTGGAGACGATGGCCGAAGTGCTTCCCAAGGTCGGGAAGAAGATCATCCTGGACGACGACGCCAGCGGAATCCTGCCCCTGCTCAACCTCGACGGTCCCACCCCCCTGCCGACCAACGCCCAATGAAACCCCTGATCTTCCTCGCCGTCGCCCTGCTCGCCGGTTTCGTCCTCGCCAACTCGATGTACACCATCGACGAAACCGAGCAGGCCATCATCACCCAGTTCGGGAGGCCGGTGGGCGAACCCGTCGTCGATGCCGGGCTCCATTTCCGCACCCCGTTCATTCAGGACGTCAACCGCATCCCCAAGCAGATCTTGGAGTGGGACGGCAACCGCGAGGAAATGCCCACGCGCGAGAAAACCTTTATCACCGTCGACACCTTCGGCCGCTGGCGCATCATCGATCCGCTCACCTACTTCCTCAAGTTCCGCGACGAGCGCCGCGCCCAGAGCCGCCTGGAGGACATCCTCGGGAGCGAGACCCTCAACGCCGTGGCCAAGCACGACCTCATCGAACTCGTCCGCACGACCAAAGACCGCACCCCGACCCGCGACGAGGCGCTCGAGGAACTTGTCGAGGCCGCCGAAGCCTCCGGCGGTGGCAGCGAAATCGGCGTCCTCAAGCCGATCCGCAAAGGTCGCACCACCATTGAGGAAGAGATCGAGCAAGCCGCCCGTGCCACCCTGGCCGAGTTTGGCATCGAGCTCCTCGACATCCGTTTCAAGCGCGTCAACTACAGCCCCTCGGTCGTCGCGACCATCTACGAGCGCATGATTTCCGAGCGCGAGCAGATCGCCTCCCGCTTCCGCTCGGAGGGCGAGGGCGAGGCCGCCCGGATTCTCGGTGATAAAGAGCGCGACCTCGACGAGATCGAGTCCGAGGCCTACAAGCAGGTTCAGCAGATCCAAGGTGCCGCCGATGCCAAGGCCTCCGAGATCTACGCCGCTGCCTACAACCAGGGACCGGAGGCCGCGTCGCTCTACGAATTCCTCAAGACCATGGAGACCTACAAGGGCGCCATCGGCGGTGACAGCACGCTTGTCCTTTCCACCGACAGCGACCTCTTCAAGTTCCTCAAATCGGCGAATCCCGAAGAAGTGTCAGCGCCTCCCGCCGCCGGTCCCCCGGTGACTCGCTAGCCCGACCCCGTGGACGAAGCCCCCCCCGGCGGCGATCGTTGGGGCCTGGTAGAGACCGTCAGCCGAGATCGCCGGCTAGAGCGATTCTCAGAAGTTTCCTGATATTGGGGTTGTACTTTCGATAATATC
>CAZKYJ010000779.1:0-3074 GCA_964556355.1 uncultured Verrucomicrobiales bacterium
GGCACGGTGAGCTCGCGCTGCTTGGGTCGATCGGCAAGCGCCGCCACGGGGATGTCGTCGCGGTCGCCGGGCCGTTCCATCACCGGTTTGATCTGGTCGCGCGGATAGCGGTCGAAGTGATGCGACGGGGCTACGTAAGGCGTGTGCGGCCGATAGAAGCCGACCGCCATGAAAAACGGCTTTCCGGTCTTGTGGGGATCGTACTTTTCGAGCAGCTTGATTGCCTCGGTAGCGCCGATGCCGTCGGTGTGTTCTTCGTCCTTGCTGTCGATCTTGAGCCAGCTCAGCGTGCCGCCGAATTGGCCTTTTTGCAGCGTGTGGATACGGTCGTGAACCTCGCGATCGAGGCCGCGCGGATTGACGACCTGATGCCAGGAAGCAGGATCGTCCGCGCCGTCGGTGCCGATCTGTAGCGGGACGCCGTAATGATAGATCTTGCCGACGCGGGCCACGAAGTAGCCGTTTTGCTTGAAGAGCTGGGGCATGGTGACGACGTCGGGCAGTTTCTTGCGGAAGTTGCCGCCATTGGAGAGGACTCCGGTCTGATCGGGATAGCGGCCGGTCATAAACGAGGAGCGACTGGGATTGCACACGGGATACTGGCAATACGCTCGCTCGAAGCGTAGGCCGCGCTGGGCCAGTCGATCGATATTCGGCGACTTTACCAAAGGATGCCCGTAACAGCCGAGGTCGTTGTTCAAATCGTCCGAGGCGATAAAGAGGACGTTGGGCTTGGTGGCTTCGGCCGCCGTCGCCGTCCCCCGAATACCGGCCAACGTCGCGATCGCCAATAGTGCCGCGAAGAAGTGCTTCATGATGATTTCCGCCTTTCCCAGATGACAGGGTTTGGATCGTCGAAGTGGACGTCATGGTACTCGAAGATGGTGCGGCTCGCCAATCGGATGCCCGGTGGGTGTGGGTCATTTACTTGGGTGGAATGATGCAGCTGGCCGGTGGGGTGGGGACCAGAAGCCGTCTGAGAGTTTGCCGCCGGGCGTCGTGCTTGGCGCAACGTGACATGGTTTGGCATGGTCATTCGTTTCATTTGCGGAAAAAGGAGGGGGGTGTGATGAAATTGGCGCCAGGCCAAGCCTGGGAAAGGGGGATGAGCATGTAAGAGACATACTCGGAAACCTTTCGGTCGAACCCTGCGGGTAACCAATCCCGCTCCGTAGAGCAGGTCCGCAGCGGGAAGCGAGTCTTGCACCTTCGGGTGAGGCGTAGACAGCGAGTGCTCAGGCCATGTGATTCAGCCCCGAAATACACCCCATCGTGGGAGCCCTTGGCGTATTTCAGTACGGGGGCCGCGTCAACGCACTGGGATGGGCCGGGTGCGTTGGTCCTGCCGGGGTCGCAGAGCATGGCATAGGCACAAGAGGGTTCGCCAGGAACCTGGGAGAACCGATCATCTCCTTCCGTAAACGGCGTGGGGAGCAGCCGCGGGACCTCCCGAAAGCTCCAGGCCGCCGGGCCGGCGTCGGGTCCGAGCGGAGCGACGAGGGACGAAGACAGGCGCACGGCGGGTAGGGCCAAGCGAAGGCAACGAAGTGCGGCCCGATGGGTGATCAGGGGTCGGAGCTTCTCATAGTACCTGCGAAGCCGGGGAACGCGACCGCACGAACCCGGTGGAGGGAAGGGGAAGCCGCGTCCGGGAACTGTTGGCGGGAAACATGGCGAGACACCGAGATCGGGCACCATGTTAACGGGACAACAACGGATAGCGGAGTTGGCGAAGCAAGCGCCGGAGCTGAGCTTCACCACCTTAGCGCATCACATCACGATCGACTGGCTGCACGAGGCCTATCGGCGAACGCGTCGGGATGGGGCCGTCGGCGTGGACGGTCAGACAGCCGCGGATTATGCCGCGAACTTGCAGGACAACCTGCAAGGGCTGCTGGACCGGGCCAAGTCGGGGACCTACCGAGCGCCGCCGGTGCGTCGGGTGTACATCCCGAAAGGGACGGGGCCGGATAAGCGGCCCATTGGTATTCCGACGTTCGAGGACAAGGTGTTGCAACGGGCGGTAGTCATGGTGCTGGAGCCGTTGTACGAGCAGGACTTCCTAGACTGTTCGTATGGCTTCCGGCCGGGCCGCTCGGCGCACCAGGCCTTGGAGGCGGTCTGGCAGCAGTTGAGAGCGCTAGGAGGCGGCTGGGTGGTCGAGGTCGATATCCAGAAGTGTTTCGACACGCTGGATCATGCTCGGTTGCGTGAGTTTCTCCAACAGCGGGTGCGAGACGGCGTGCTATTACGTCTCATCGGCAAATGGCTGAACGCGGGGGTCCTGGAGGAGGGCGTGTGGACGTCCCCGGACCAGGGCACACCTCAAGGATGGGTGATCGCGCCGCTGCTGTGCAACGTCTACCTGCACTACGTGCTGGATGCGTGGTTCGAGCAGCAAGTGCAGCCGCTTCTCAAGGGCCGGTCCTTCCTGGTACGCTACGCGGACGATTTCATCCTGGGCTTTGCTCAGGAACAAGACGCCCGCCGGGTGCTGGAGGTTCTGCCCAAGCGGTTTGCCAAATACGGTCTGACGCTGCATCCCGACAAAACGCGGCTGGTGCCGTTCGGGCGGCCCGGCGGTCGGCCGGATGCTCCGGTAGAGGGTCCCAAGCCAGGTACCTTTGACCTGCTGGGGTTCACGCACTACTGGGGCCGGTCGCGGCGTGGGTTCTGGACGATTCAGCGAAAGACGGCGAAGGACCGCTTCCGCCGGGCCATCAAGAAGATCGCCATGTGGTGTCGAAAGAATCGGCACCGGCCGGTGGCGGAGCAGCACCGGAAACTGAGTCAGAAGCTGCGTGGCCACGACGCCTACTATGGCATCACCGGGAATTTCCGGACGTTGCATCGGTTACGGGGCATCGTAGCGCGCCTCTGGAGGAAGTGGCTGGCCCGGCGCCGGTCGAGCCGCGCCCCTCCCTGGGAACACTTTCGTCGGTTCCTGGAGCGGTATCCGCTCCCACCGGCGCGCGTGGTCCATTCAGTGTTCCGCTCGTAGCGAATCCTGGACGTGACGAGCCGGATGCGGGAAATCTGCAAGTCCGGATCTGTGGGAGTCCTGGGGAGGCAAC
>CAZKYJ010000780.1:0-3071 GCA_964556355.1 uncultured Verrucomicrobiales bacterium
CCCGCGAGCAGCTTGGATACTACCCGCTGAATGGCAATACGACGGACGCCGCGAAATCGAACCACGCCACGGCTTTCGGATCGCCCGCCTACACCTCCGGCAAAGTTGGCCAGGCCATCAACCTCGACGGCGCGGACGACTACCTGACGCTGCCCTCGGCCATCGGGCGGGCGAAGAGTTTCACCATCGCCACCTGGGTCAACTGGGACGGGGGAGGTGACTGGCAGCGCGTTTTCGATTTCGGTAGCGGCATCTTCCAGAACGTCTTCCTCACCCCGCGCGCGGGCGGCGGCGGCCTGCGCCTCGCTTTCAAAGACAGCGTCAACGGCGTGGATCGCGAATACCAGATCAACACCAATACCCTGCCCACCGGCCAGTGGGTGCACCTCGCCGCCGTGCTTGAGGGCAGTCGTGCCACCCTGTATGTGAACGGTCGGCCGGTCGGCGTGAACTTCGACGTCCCCACCCGGCTCACCGACTTCACCCCAACGCAGAGCTTCATCGGCAGAAGCCAGTACCCCGACCCGCTTTTTAACGGGCGGGTGGATGACTTCCGGATCTTCAACCATGCCCTCGCCGGCGCCGATATCTGGGACACGCTGTGGGCCCAGAGTTCGAACGGCGCGCCGCGTTTCACCGACGGCTCGCTCGGCCGGCCCGCTGCCCGTTCCGGAGAGGCCTACTCCGCCCCGTCGCTCGCCGCCTCGGCCAGTGACCCGAACGCCAATACGCTGACCTTCACCAAGCTCCACGGACCGTCGTGGCTCGGGGTCGCCGCCGACGGGACACTTTCCGGCACCCCCGCCTTTACCGACGTCGGCGGGAACCGCTTCGTAGTGCGGGTGGCGGATTCGTTCGGCGCCACTTCGGATGCCGAACTCGTCATCGAGGTGGTGCCCAAGCCGGGTCCGGTCGCTTACTGGAACTTCGAGGAGGGTACGGCCAACGCCGCCATCGCCTATGCCCCGGCGGATGCCAACCGGTACGACGGCAGCGCCAGCGATGCCTCCGGCACCGGCAATCACCTGTCCGCCTGGTTCAGGGACTGGCACGTCTACCGCACCAACGTCCCCGCGCCCAGTACCCCGCAGACCGGCATCGTCAATCGCCTCAGCGTGCAGAACGCCAACGGCGTCCCCGTCATGACCGCGATCGGAACGCCACTGACCGACTGGAGCCCCCGGGAGTGGACGATCGAGGCGGCCATCCGTCCGGACGATGCCACCAACAACTTCCAGACTTTCGTCGGTCGGGACAGCCGGGGCGAGGACGCCGCTGACCCCGCGCTGGCCGCGCTCTATTTCTCGATCATGCCCAACGGCGGCCTGCGCATCCTTTTTATCGATGCCGCCCGCAACCGATGGCAGGTCGATTCGGCCGCCAATTCGGTTCAGGATGGCAAGTGGTACGCCGTGGCCGCCACCTCCGATGGCAGCACGCTCTCGCTCTTCCTGAAGGCGATCACCGACGGCGATCCGAGCTATACCCTCCTCGGGAGCGCAAACATCTCGTCGAGCGCCAACCCGGCCATCTCCACGGGATCGGGCGATGGCTCGGACTGGGATGCCGGCGTCTGGTCCGTGGCACGGGGGCTTTATAACGGCGGTCACACCGACCGCTTCATCGGCCACCTCGACGAAATCCGCCTGTCGCAGGGGGCGCTCGCACCGGATGAGTTCCTCTACAGCGAACCGACCCTCAGCCCTGCCGCGGCCTGGCGCCTGCTCCACTTCGGCTCCCCGGATGACAGCGGGGTCGCCGCCGACGGCGAAGACCCGGACTACGATGGCATCATCAATGTCCTGGAGCGTGCGATGGGAGGAAACCCGCGTGCTGCCGAGACCGGTTTGCTCCCCACCCCCGATCGCAATGCCCCGCAGCTCAGCATTCTCTATCGGAGATCGAAACTGGCCACCGATCTGAACTTCACGGTGCAGGAGAGCGCGACGCTGACCTCCGATTGGAGTGTCGCGACTGGGGGCGAGGTGGTCGTGGCCGAAGATGAGACAATGCAAATCGTCCGCTTCACCCGACCGGTTGGTCCTGGGGGCGAGATCTACTTGCGGATCAAAGTGGAAGGGGAGTGACCCGGGATGGGAGGGGGCGTGCCGGACGGGCGGCTCAGTCGGACAACGCTTGCCGGAACCTCGCGAAGGCGGCGGCGGGATCGTAGCCCGCGCCGGAGTGGATCTGCAGGCCGAAGCGCAGGCGGAGTGGCTCGCCGCCGCCGAGGGGCGTGCGGCGGTCGCGGTTGGCCGGGATATCTACGGGGAACGGGTTGGCCACCAGCAGGCCGTAGTCGCGGCTGTGAGCCCAGACTTCCCGGTTGCCGGGCGCGGACATGAGATGGATGCCGGCGGCGCCTGCTCCCACCGCCCCGGAGTAGTCCCACCACCGGTCGGTTCTCCCCCAGGTGCCCCGCTCGTCTCGCCCGCCCTTGGCGGAGAGGATGCTGCCCGCGCCGTACTTCACGGTGATCGGGGTGGCCACGCGGATGGCGAGCCCCATCTCTTCTTTCGTGCCGAAGCTGGTATCGCTCTCAGGAACCAGGGTGATGTCGATCGTGAGGAGCAATCCTTCGGTGTTGTGAGCAAAGCGGTAGCGGCTCGTCAGGCGGCCGACCAGCCCGCCCTCACTGTCCGAGCAGCGATCCTCGACCGAGAAGCTAGCGGAGCCGGCCCCGGCCACGATCTCCGTAAAGGCGACGTGTTCGATGGTGCCGTCGCCGTTGTGCCAGAAGTTGACCCCACCGATATCGGCGAAGCCGAGCGACACGCCGGGGTGCAGGTCGGCGTGGTCGTCCGGGTCGCCGGGGGAAGGCGGGAAAGTGCGGGTCACCTGGATTCCATCGGGCGTTTTCAGGTTGGCGAAAAACGGCCGATGGATTTGGGGGTGGCGGTAGTGGTAGCTGGCCACCGCCCGTCCCCGGAAGCTGATTTCCAGCACGCGCTCTTCCCTCCGGATTCCGAAGCCGTCGATGTCACCGAACTCCGCTGCTCGGGGCGGAAGTTCGACGGCGGGCGCGGCGGATCCGAGAAGGTAGCGGGCGATGGCCGCGACATCGTCCGGCG
>CAZKYJ010000781.1:0-3069 GCA_964556355.1 uncultured Verrucomicrobiales bacterium
GCAGGAGGAGAAATCGTGCGGGCACGCCATGCCACCGGTGGCATCGATGACCTGGCGAACCGTCCTCCGGAACGTGTGGTTGTCCTCGACGAGCCAGACGTCGATGCTGGCGGTGTCGGGTCTCGGGGGCTCGGGTGGGGGCATCGGAGGAAACGCGGGGACGGGGCGTCTTATCCTACTGGGGCGGGGGGCGGCGTCCACCCCGCAGATGCGGGATGCCGAGGAGCCCGCGCCGCGCCTGGAGTCGGGCGGGGCCGAGGGTGAGGGTCGTGCCCTCGCCCGGGGCGGAGACGATGCGCAGGGGCGCGGCGAGGGCGGCGGCACGGGCGCGGAAGTTGTGGAGCCCGTTGCCACCGCGCTCTCCGGCCTCGTCGGGGTCGAAGCCGACCCCGTCGTCGGTCACGGTGAGGGTGATCCTTCCACCCGCGAGTGCGATGCGGATTGTGACGGAGTCCGCCGAGGCGTGGCGGATGATATTGTGCAGCGCCTCCTTGAAAAAGAGGAGGACGTTGCGCTTGAAATTGAGAGCGGCCCGCGCGGCGGGGAGGGGCTCCGGAGTGACTTCAAAGGTGTAGGCGACGTCCCGCAGCATGCCGGCGGCCACCTCGCGGAGCCGGGCGACGAAGTCTTCAAGGCTCTCGTGCCCGGTGCGGATGACCCAAACGATGTCCCGCATCGAGTCGCCGGTATCCCGTGCGATCCGGTTCACCTCGGCCATGCGGTCGTCGGGGGTCGCGGAGGCCATCTCGCTGAGCAGGGCGATGCTGCCGAGATTGCTGCCGATCTCGTCGTGGAGATCGCCCGCGATGCGCTCTCGGAGCCGGTCGGTCTCGCGCCGCTGGGCGAGCCGGGCGCGGAGGATGAGCGCGATGACCACAATGACCATGGCGAGGACGGCGGCGGCTGCCGCGACGATGAGTTGCAGGGTTCGGCGCTCCGCCAAGGCGCCCCGTGCGGCGACGAGCTCTTCCATATCGATCTCGAGGGCGTGGCGGCGGGCGAGGCCTTTGAGCCAGGCCAAATCATCGTCGCGCAGGCGATGGCGACTGTCGAACCCATCGACGAGGTTCGGGGGCGCCCACAGCCCGTCGGTGGTGGAATCCTGCGCGACAACCCGCTTTCCCAACGCCACGTTCTGGCCGTCGGAAAATACTTGGAGTTCGGCCAAGGCAAAAACGTAGTCGTTGTCCCGTCTCCACAGCTGGGTCGCGGTGACGCGGACGTAGCGGGCGACCACGTCGGCGAGCGGGATGGTGAGGGCATTGTCCCCGGGGTTGGGCAAGGGAGCCCCCCGGCGGTCGAAGACGACGGTCGGGCTCGTGAAATCCGGTTCGGTTGATGATTCGACCACGAACTCTTCCGGGAAGCCGAATCCCTGGAGTTCCGGGAAGTCGCGCGGGCGGGCGGGAATGATTCGGATCTCATGGATAGGGAGGGCGTTTCCGAGATCGACCAGCACCCATTTTTCGTGGTCGGGGTCGTCCTCGATGCCGCTGTGGTAGCCGTTGGACGGGCTTGGTTCGGGCACCGTGGCGTGGCCGAGACTGCTCTGGCTATCGACGAGGTATTCCGGCGCCCAAAGCGGGGCGCTGTCCCGCCGGTCCGTGACCTGGACCGGGTTCCATGTGGCGATGTTCTGGCCGCCGGAGTAGACCTGGAGTTCGCCGAGGGCGAGGAGGCTACGGTCGTCGCCCGGGAGGGTCCAGAGCTGGGTGGCCGTGATCCTGAGATACCTTCCCGGCACCCCGTGCGCCTCGAAGATGGCGGGGCTGGCTCCGGGATCGGGATAGGCGATCGAGGAATAATCCGCCACGGGGTGCGCGTCGGCGAAGTCCTCGGTGAGGGAGAGATCGACACGAAAATGGGGTGGAAACCCGTAGCTGCCCCCCGCTTTGAACCCGTAGCCGACGTTGGCCGGGATGATCACGATGGTGTCGACGGGGTGCTCCTCGCCGAGATCGAGGGTGGCCGCGCTCGTGTTGCCTGCCGAGAAGTAGAGGTTCGAATGGAAGCCGAGCGTGCCGCCCTGCGGACGCGGCGGTGCGGCGGGGAGCGAGGCGAGTTCCTCGCGTGTTGTACTGATTTGGGCGTCGAGGTCTTCGATCCGCGGGCTGAGGAAGTGGAGGAGCGCCGATTCCCCACGTGCGGGGGCAGCGGGCGCTAACGTGGCGACTGCGAGCGCCAGCGGGCCGGCCAGGCGGTAGGGACGTGGTGCGATTGTGAGGATGCGGAAACTATGCGCTCCAAACGGGCGCTGCGTCCACCAGATTACGCCCTCCCGCACACGCGGGATAGACACCTCGGGCGGGGATTGTACCCTACCGGCGTGACTGATACCAAAAGATACGTCCTGTGGGGCAGCGCTGTGGGCTGGCTGTTTCTGTCCGCCGCCCAGGCTGGCGCGCCTGCGGATCTCGACTGGTGGTCGCTGCGCCCGCTGGCGCGTCCGGAGGTTCCGGCGCTTCCCGCAGCCGCCACTGCCCGCACGCCGATCGACCATTTCATTGTGGCCAAACTGCAAGAGCAAGGGCTGGCGATGAGCCCCGAGGCCGACCGGCGCACGCTGGTCCGGCGGCTCTATTTCGATCTGACCGGCCTGCCACCGTCCCCGGACGAGGTGGAAAGTTTCATCGCCGATGAGTCCGAGGAAGCCTACGGGAGACTCGTTGAGAAGCTGCTTGCCTCGCCCCGCTATGGCGAGCGCTGGGCGCGGCACTGGCTCGATGTCGTTCACTATGCCGACACGCACGGCTACGACAAAGACAAGCCGCGCCCCAACGCCTGGCCCTACCGCGACTACGTGATCCGGGCGTTCAACGAAGACCGTCCCTACGGGCGCTTCATCCGCGAGCAGCTGGCCGGGGACGTTCTTTTTCCCGGCTCGCCCGACGGAATTGTCGCCACCGGCTTCATCGCGGCGGGACCGTGGGATCTGATCGGGCACGCCGAGGTTCCCGAAGACAAGATCGATGGTCAGATCGCCCGCCACCTCGACCGCGACGACATGGCGATGACGACGATGAACACGTTCTGCTCTCTCACCGTGCAGTGCGCGCAGTGCCACGATCA
>CAZKYJ010000782.1:0-3067 GCA_964556355.1 uncultured Verrucomicrobiales bacterium
GGAGGACGAGCGCCTCCGGGCGACCCCGGTCGTGGTCATGACCACGTCCGATGCCGAGACCGACAGGGCGCGGGCATACGAGCACCACGCGAATAGCTACGTGGTCAAACCGATCGACTTCACCAAGTTCCGGGAAATGGTGCGCGACCTGAGTCTCTATTGGGGCGTCTGGAACCGTCCATCGTGCCACGACTGAAACCCGCTGGTCTCCCCGTCCGCACAGTGCCCATACCTCTGCCAGCAACCCTGCACGTCCTCCTCGTCGAGGATCAAGAGGACCATTTCACACTGATCCGCCGGCAGCTGGAAAGGGCGGCCGGCGACACGATTGAGCTCAGCCATGTCACCACCCTCGCCAGCGCCAAGGAAGCCGTCCGGGACGGGAAGTTCGATGCGGTCCTTCTCGATCTTTCCCTCCCCGACAGCACCATGGCGGCAACCCTCCGGGAGGTCATGGCCGAGGCGAAGCGGGCCGCCGTGATCGTCCTCACGTCGCTGGACGACGTGGCGTTCGCCACCAGCGCGGTCGCTTCAGGGGCGCAGGACTTCCTCCCGAAATCGCGGCTCGACGGCGCCCTGCTCCTGCGCTCGATCCGCTACTCCGTCCAGCGCAAGCTCGCGGTGCGCGAACTCGAAAAAAGGAACCGCGAGCTCCTCCGCGTGGCCGAGACGGTGGCGCACGAGGTGCGGACGCCCCTCCATGTCGTCTCGTGCTGCCTCCAGGTCCTAGAAAAACGGTGTGCTAGTGTCATCGACACCGAGCTGCACGAACTCATCGACGAGAGCAGGAATTCGATGCACGACGTCGCCCGGCTGACCCGTCGGCTCTTGGAGTTCGCGACCGTCGGGGTGAGCGAGCGTGCCTTCGTCAAGGTCGACCTCAACGAGATATTCGACAGCGCGCTCGCCCTGCTTGAGACCGAGGGCTCGCTCGAGTCGGCGGTGATCACGCGGGACGACCTCCCGGAGGTCAGCGGCGATGAGGTGTTGCTGCGGCAGGTCTTCGTCAACCTCGTGGGGAACGCGGTGAAGTACCGGAGGGACGACGAGGTTCCCGTGATCCGGTTGCTTTGCGAAGCGGACGACGAAGCGAAGGTGTGGCGCATGACGCTCCGGGACAACGGGCGCGGCATCGCCCCCGAGGCAGCCGACAGGATCTTCGATATTTTCCAAAGGGGGTCTGACGTCGATGATATCGGGGGCAAGGGGATCGGCCTCGCGTTTTGCAAGAAGGTCATCGAGCATCATGGGGGATCAATCAGTGCCGTACCCGCAGAGGTGGAAGGCAGCAAATTTCTGATCACCTTGCCGGTCGTGGAGGGCTATCGTCGTACCGAATGAAGGTTCTGATAGTCGATGACGACCGCGGGGTGCGCCGCTCCACCGCGATCGCGGTGGAGAGCGAAGGCTATGGCGCGGAAACGGCGGACAGCGGCCGGATCGCTTCGCTCAAGCTCGCCGAAGAACGCTACGACTTGGTGCTTCTCGACCTCCGGCTCGGGGACGAGAACGGCATCGAAGTCATGGAGCAGATCAAAAAGGCCCATCCCGCACTGCCGGTGGTCATTTTCACCGCCCACGCGACCATTCAGAACGCGGTCGAGGCCACCCACCGCGGTGCCGATGACTATCTGGAAAAGCCGTTTACGCCGGACCGACTGAGGCAGCTCTTGGGGTCGATTGACCGCTCCCTCCGCCTCAAGCAGAAGATCGATGATCTCAGTTCCCAAGTCTCCAGCCAGGCGCCGCCTCTGGAGTTCGAGTCGGAGGACGCCCCCATGCGCGAGGCGCTCCGGATTCTCTTCCGGGCGGCGCCGTCGGGCGCTTCCGTGCTCATCCTTGGCGAAAGCGGCACCGGCAAGAGTCAGGTCGCCCGGGCGGTGTGGTCGCGCAGCCAGCTGGCGGATCATCCATTCGTCACGGTGAGCTGCCCGAGCCTGTCGAAAGAGCTGCTGGAGAGCGAGCTCTTCGGCCACGTCAAAGGCGCGTTCACCGGTGCCGTCAAAGACCAGTGGGGCAAGGTGAAAGCGGCGGATGGCGGCACGCTCTTCCTCGACGAGATCGGCGAGTTGCCCATGGATATCCAGCCGAAGTTACTCCGGCTCCTCCAAGAGAGAGAATACGAGCGCCTCGGGGAGAACCGCACCCGCACCGCGAACGTCCGGGTCATCGCCGCGACCAACCGCGATCTCGCCAGCTGCGTGGAAGAGGGCACCTTCCGTGAGGATCTTTTCTACCGCCTGAACGTGATCTCCGTCGCACTCCCACCGCTCCGGCTCCGCCCGTCCGACCTCGACCGCTTCTCGCGGAGCTACCTCGATTTTTTCGCCCGCTCGGTCGGCCGCCCGCTCGGCGGGTTTTCCGCCGACGCCGAGCAGGCGCTGCGTGCCTACCCGTGGCCGGGCAACCTCCGGGAGCTCCGCAACACCCTCGAGCGTGCCGTCATCCTCTGCCAGGGGGACACCATCACCGCCGACGACCTGCCCGTCGAGATCCGCGGGGGACCCGATGGGCGCGCCGACAGCGGGGGGCAGAGACTGGAGCCCGGCAGCCCGATCTCCCTCGAGTCGCTGGAACGCGAGCATATCCGCCGCGTCCTGGAGGCCAGCCCGAGCTTGGGCGAAGCGGCCGCCGTTCTCGGGATCGATCAGGCGACCCTCTACCGGAAGCGGAAAAAGATGGGGCTCGGTTGAAGCGGGGTCGGGCACTGCGGCGGGAGGGCTCGCCGTCCTCCCTCAGAGCGAAATAATTGCCTCCCGGACGCAACCCGCCGCCATCCACCGGCGAATAGGGTTAAGTATGAGCAAATCGATCCTCAATCCACTCCGCTACAGTTTTGCCGCCCTCGCGCTCGCCTTTTTCCCCGTGGCGTGTGATTCGCCCAGCGAGAACGCGGCCGAAGACTTGGGCGACGCCATCGAAGACGCCACCGACGCCGCTGGGGATGCCGCCGAGGATGCTGGGGATGCCGTCGAAGACGCCGTCGACAACTGAGCCCCGCAACCCGACCGCTTTTTCGGCCGGAAATTCGCTCGCCGCCCCGGCAGCGAACCGGATCCGCTGGAAG
>CAZKYJ010000783.1:0-3061 GCA_964556355.1 uncultured Verrucomicrobiales bacterium
GGCAGCAGCTCTGGCGGCCCCCGCTAGTCGCGCGATCCCCTAAATTCCTCACGAAAACTCGGCCGCACGGATTCTTCCGTGCGGCTTTTTTCGTCATCGGTGTCCCTCCGAGGGGGGCGCTACCGCTTGTCCACCTTCACCTTCCGGAACTCGCCGTCTGATTTTCGGGCGATCCCCCGCAGCATCTTCTCCTCCTCCCGCTTGTCCGCGCCCGTGAGGTAGTAGAGCGTATGGATGCGCGGGACCGATCTGCCTCCCTGCTTGGCGTCGGCGATCAGCTTGTAGAGCTCGTCTTCCTCGATTGTTCTCAAGCCGCCCCCTTGCTCGCTCGCCGTCGCATTTCCATCGGTCAGCATGAATGCCACCTCCGGATTGAGCTTGAAGAGTGCTTCCAGCGCGTAGTCGTGCCGGGTTCCACCGGGCCGGCCCCCGATCGGTCCCGCCGTGTTTACATCGACCTGTTCCTGGATGTGCGCCTTGGCGTCGGCCTTGTTCGCGTCGGTGGCAGGAACCAGGCTCTCCCGCCAGAGCCGGGCGCTGCCTGACCAGCGCATCACGTTGAAGCGCGCGTTGATATCGAGTCCGTCGATCAGTTTCACCGCCTCGTCGCGCACCCTTTGGAAGCTCTGATCCTTACCCTCCCGCAGTTTCTTCCGGGTGTCGTAATCGTAATCGCCCGTGCGTCCGAACATCGAACTCGAGACGTCGATCATGATGACCACGCTGTCGGCGGCATCCTCGATCCCGAAGAATCCCATCCCCGAGCGCCCCGATCCGCCGCCGCCGCCCAGCCCGCTCCCCTGCCCGGAGCCCAATCCCGCCGAGCCCACCAAACCCGACACCTGATCGGAGACCAGCTCGCTCGGGTCGAGCGGCAGCATCTGGTCGAGATCGACCTTGGGGAGATCCGGCAGCGCGAACTCGGTCGGGCGGGTGCTGACGAGCTTGTCGTTGAACGACGGCTTCGGTGCCATCGCCTCGTGCGCCGCCATGTTCATCTTGTGCTCCGGCGTCTGGGTCGGGATCGTGATCCGCTTCGTCACCTCGAAAGTTGCCGCCGGTTGCTTGTATTTGCGGGCGACCACCCAGATACCGAAGATCGCCAGCGCGACGAGATGCACGATGATACTGCCGACGATGATCGAAGCGATCAGGCTGCGCTTCTCGTCGCCTTTCCTGCGGGGGCGCTTGCCTTTCGGCGGCCGCTTCGGCTTCGCCCTCCGCTTTTTCTCACCCCCCGGTGGCGGTGCTTGGATCTCGATCACAGCGCCCCCTCCCCCCCGCCGCCGTCGGCGAAACTGACGCCGTGAACTTCCGCCTTCGCACAGGCGTTGAGCACGTCCACGATCCGCTGGTGCGGGACGGAATCCTCGGGGTCGAGCGTTACGAGAGCGTCGGCTTTGTTGGCGTCGGCCGCCTTCTTGAATCGCGTCAGCGTCACCACGAGCTCGGCCATCGCGGCGTCACCCGGCGCGGCGAGCTCCAGCTCGTTGAGGATCACCGCACCCTGAGCGTTGATCTCGATCCGCTGCTCATCGGGAAGGTCCACCACCTCGTCCTGGGGCACGCTTCCGGGCAGCGCCAGGCTGATGTCGGACTCCTGGGGGATGGGCTTTGCCGTCACCATGAAGAATACCAGCAGCAAAAAGACCATATCGATCATGGGACCCATCTGCATCTCCACGGCGCGGTTGTGGCGGTTGACGTTGCGGCGGATCATGGTTTCCTATTTTTGCGTGCTCCCGAAAATGACTTCGACCCCGCCGGCCTCGCTGGCCATACGCATGAGCTCTTTGATCTGCTTCGCCGGGGTGTCTCTGTCGGCACGAAGATAGATGCGGAGGGGAGGGTTCATCTTGAACCGCTCGATGAGATAGGCTTTGAGCTCGCCTTTGCTCACCGGCGTGTTGGCGATGAAGTAGGCGCCGTCCCCGTCGATATTGATGATATCGCGGTTACTCAGGTCCGTCGGGATCACCGCCGCCGAAGCGCGAGGCAATCGGATGCTCTGCTTGATCTGCTCCTTGGAAAGTTTCGACGTCACCATGAAAAAGATGAGCAGGAGGAACGTCATGTCGATCATCGGAGTGATCTGGAAACTCACCTCGTCGTCGGTCCTTTTCTTTCGTCCCATCATGGCCTTTTATCCCTACTCGCCTCCCCCCTCGCCACCGCCCGCGATCTTCACCTCTCCGGACAAGACATCGATGAGGAAGGTCGCCTGCTTCTGTATTCTAGCCACGATGGCCATCAGCCGGTTCCGAAAGAAGAAGTAGAAGAACATCGCCGGGATCCCGACGAGTAGCCCGCCCGCCGTCGTCGCCATGGCCTCGCCGATGCCCCCGGCCAGATCGCTCGGCTCGGAGGCGCCGCTCGCCAGCATGCTGAAACTTTTGATCATCCCGGTGACCGTCCCGAGGAGGCCGATCATCGGCGCGATGGTGGCGAAGACGTTGAGGTAGTTCACCCAGAGCATCTGCCGGGTCTCCTCCTGGTCGAGGGTCTCCGCCGCCGCCTGCTCCATGGAGGTCTTGTTTCCAAGGTCGCGCTCGAAGTTGCACTTTAGCAAGGCCGCAGAAACGACGCGCGTGAAGCTATTGGGGTTCTCCTCGCAGAGGGCGTATGCATCATTGATGTCCTGCTTCCGCATCTGGCGTAGGAGGCTATCGTTCAGCCCCTGCGGTGCCATCTTCTTGCCCGACACCTGGATAAAACAGTAGACGACCACCGCGATGGTGCCGATGGAGCAGACGAGCAGCACGTGCATGATCCAGCCACCCTGCTGGTAGACCACCAGCAGCGACGTCTCTGACTCCACCTCCGCCGCCGGTGGCACCTCGCCCTCGGCCGCATCCGCCCCCGGGGTCGCCATGACAAAGACAATCACGCCGAACAAAAGGGCGAGCAGGATGGGGACGGGGTTAGTTCGGGCTCTGGCGATCATGGACATCAGGGTGAGAGTGGGATGCTTTGGCACGCTCCGCGGCGGCGGTCAGCGGGTAGAGGTTCACGAGATCTTCGACGCAGCGTGCCGCACCGTCGGCGTCCCCCGAATAGAGAT
>CAZKYJ010000784.1:0-3054 GCA_964556355.1 uncultured Verrucomicrobiales bacterium
GTGGAGCCACGACTGGTTACCGGCGCCCCGCAGGATGATCTCGTCGAAGCTCGTGGTGGCCGCGGGTTCGGAAAAGAGGGGGAACTCCAGAGTGCTCGGGCCGTACTCCCGGCGGAAGCTGATGCGGAACGAGTGCTTGGGGTTGCGCGACGGGATGCGGGTGTGTCCCCCTTGGATACGGATTCCCGCATCGACTTGGAACCCCGGCGTTCCATCCGGATTGATCAGCTCGACCGAGGCGGGGCGCTCCCAGGCAGAACCGGACTGCTGGGGGTTCTGGTAGATGCCCTGGTTCGGATCGAAGAGATTCGGAATGGCCGTGACGATGGACATCGAGGGGATGGCGCGGAGAGAGGGTTCGATGAGGGCGGAGTAGTTGGGTGCCCCGGTGACCTCGGGATCCATCTCGTAGTCGGCCGGAAGGGTGCCGCTGCCGTTGTCGCCTTTCAGCACGGTGGGATAGCCGGGATGGGCATTCGGCTGGGACACGACGTCAGCGGTGAACAGGTAGGTGTGCGTGTCGGTGTTGGTCGGGAGAAACCCGTCGCGAAAAGCGGCGGCGCGGAGAGTGGTGGTCGTCGCGATCGGGACGATGGCTACGGGGGAGGTATTGGCGTCTGGTGCCGCAACGACGATCCCGTTCGTCGGCGTGGGAACCGAACCGTCGAGCGTGTAGACGATGGCTGCCCCGGCGGTCGACGATGAAACGGACGTTTCGAACGGGGCGTTGTAGATGCCCCGATCGATGGAGAACTTCGTATCGGCCACGAGGCCGAGGAACCCGAGCCCGTTCGCCGCGCCGGGCGTCGGGTCGCCGAAATAGAGCTCCTCGGGTTCGAGCGATTCGATCCCCACCAGTTCGGGGGCGATGAGAAACTCGGGATCGGTCATCGAAAAATTGAGCGCGTGGAGAGCAAGGACATTGGCCTGGCCGGGGACGATGAGCGTGGCATGTTGCGAGACGTCGATCGTCTCCACCGTTGCGGCTGAGGCGGGTGCCCGCTCCACTGTGGCCGTGGCATCGAATGGCGGAGGGCTCCCGGCCGCGGCCCGGCGCGCGATCTCGATCCCGTTGAGATAGGCGACGAAACCGTCGTCATAGCGGATTTTTAGCAAGAGCTGTTCGGGCGTCTGCTGGGCGGCCGGGGGCGAGAAGCTGGCCCGCAGATAGGCGGTCGATGCCATGGCGGCCTCCGTAGGGGCGCCGATATCGCCGTCGGGATGGAGCTGGGGTCCCACCGTCGAGCCGCCACCCGGATCCGCGAGGTTCGTCCCGGCGGCGAGGTGGATGTCGTCGATCGACATCGTTCCCGTATTGCCGCTGCCGGTGAGGACGAAAAAGCGGTTGAGCGGGTTGCTCGCGGAGCCGTTGCGGAAAGCGAATACCGACTGGTTCCCGCTGGTGGCGAGCTTGGTCTGGGTGGTCAAGGCACCTCCCTTGGCGTAGACCTCGTAGGTGTCGCTCGCGTTGTTGATGACCATCCAAATCTGGTACCATGTCGAGTCGGCGAACGTTCCCACATCGTCGAATCCGCCAGCGTCGCGCACCTTGAAAATGGCGTTGTTTTGGTTGTTCAGCTGCGCCTCGAAGTCGGGGAAGCTGCCCGGGGCGTTGGAATCTGAAGCGCCGGCGCTGATATTGACGATCCCGTCGCGCCGGATGCGATAGTAGAGCGTCGACGTCGTGCCGTTGGGAATGGCGATCGGGCGGTGGGCGCCGATCGAGTTCCCGGAGAAGGTCACGACCTGGTTCTCTCCCGCGGCGGGATCGGCGGTGACCGCGACGCCGCCATTGGCGGTCCAGCCGTTCTGTCCCGAGAGCGGGCCGATGTCTAGCGGATCGAAATTCTCGACGAGCGCGAACCCGGCGGTGGTGGAGTCGAATCCGACGGCCAGCGTTCGCGGTAGCCAGCCGGAGTCGTCGAATGCGGGGTCGCTCCCCGTCCAGCCGGCGGGAGGTGCGGAGGTCGTCGGGACGAACACCCTCGCCGCGCTCCCGTCTTGCACGTAGGTCGAGCTCGGGTCGTCCAGCTGACCTCGCCCGTAGGAGACATCGGTGCGCTGGGGCGGGTAGGAGGGAGCGTACTCGTCGATGACGGTCGTGCCATCGGGAGCGATGAGGGCGAGCCGCTCGCCGCCCGCGGAAAGTTTGAAGCTGGCATGGAGTTCTCCCGGGGCCGCGGGGGCGCGGTCTTTGTCTGACGCGAACACCACCAGGTAGGAGCCGGGGGCGATGGTGTAGGGCGGAAATCGCCAGAAAGTGGAGGGGGCGCCGGGCGCGAAGCTGTTCGAGTCTGTGAGGTAGTGCCCCGCGAGATCGACCGCCGCCGGTCCATCGTTGTGAAGCTCGATCCAGTCGCTGGAGTCCCCGTCCTCGTCGTCGAGCGTGGCACTGTTAGACGCCATGAACTCGGTGATGTGGAGGGCACCCATCGCGGGTGCCACGAGGAGAGCGGCCAGTGCCGCCGCGGGGGGAAGGCGGGGGATCATCGGGGTAGGGGGCAATGTATCCGTCGAATCCGCGCCTGCAAGGGCGGGCGATCGGCCTACTCGGAGTCGTAGATCACGACCTTCGACCAGAACGTTCTGCAGGCATCGACGAACTTCTCATGGTCGGGATCCACCTGGTAGGCGTCGTGGTCGGCGACCGAGGCGAACTCGAGCTGGAGGAAATAGCTGAACGATTTGTCGGTGACGGGGCGCTCCGGCGTGGCTGCCGGGGTGCCGACGAACCCGCGCTGGACGACGGCGATGTCTTGCAGGGCGCGGACTCCGGAATCGAATGCCGAGCGTTCGGCTTCGGTGAGGTCGTCGCGGAGCCAGAAATAGACGGAATGGATCATGGTGCGGGCACTGAGGCACGGCGGGGGAGCCGCTGTCAAATTCGGGGCTCGCAGAAATCGAAATCTGGCTATGGTGGGGGGAATGGAGTCGAAGGGGCAGGCAGTTTTTCACGTGGTGCGGCTGACGCCCGGTGTCGATCTCAAGGCGGCGGTGGAAGCGTTCGTGGGCGGGCGGAAGATCCGCGCGGGGTTCATCGCGGCGGCGGTGGGG
>CAZKYJ010000785.1:0-3053 GCA_964556355.1 uncultured Verrucomicrobiales bacterium
GACGTACTTCCCCGCGGCATCGATGATCTCGGTATCGGCGGGAGCGGCGAGATCCTGGCCGATCTTGGTGATCACCGACCCTTCACAAAATATGTCGGCGGTGTAGCGGCAGTTGTCGGAGACGATCTCGCCGTTCTTGATGAGGAGGCTCATAAGCGGGTTATTCTGCGGGGTGGATAGGGCAATCCGCTGGCGGGGCGAGCGGTTATGGATGGGGCGGGATGGCCGACATCTCGCCGGTCTCGAGCTTGCTTTGGTAGTCGCTCCATGTCATCGGCCCCCTGCCGTCTTCGACATCGGCCATGGTGATACAGCCATCGACCGGACAGACGAGCGAGCAGAGGTTGCAGCCGACGCAGTCGCCTTCCCTCACCTCGGGGACGGGCTTGCCGGGGAGGCGTCCGGGCCCGAGCCCGACCCCGAGATCGGCGGGCATCCGCAGGTCGATGCACTGGTGGGCGCCGTCTTCGCAGGCGATGTAGCAGAGGTTGCAACCGATGCAGCGATCGTAGTCGATGCGCGCAACCCGCCGGTAGTGCAGATCGAGGTTTTCCCACTTCGAAAGCGAGGGCACCGCCTTGCCCATCAGCTCGTTGATGCTCGACATCCCCTTGGAATCGAGGTAGGCACTCAGGCCGTCGGCCATGTCTTCGACGATGCGGAATCCTCGGTGCATGATCGCGGTGCAAACCTGGATCCCGGTCGAACCGAGGGCGATGAACTCGGCGGCGTCCCGCCAGTTCCCGATCCCTCCGATGCCGGAGATGGGCAGCCCCACGTCGGGGTCGGCGGCGCAGCTCTGCACCATGTTGAGCGCGATCGGTTTGACGGCCGGCCCGCAGTAGCCACCGTGGGAGCTCTTCGTTCCCACCCGGGGCTCGGGGATCAACGTGTCCAGATCGACGTTGGTGATACTGTTAATCGTATTGATCAACGAGATGGCGTCCGCCCCCGCGCGGCGCGCGGCACGGGCGGCGGCGGTCACGTCCGTGATATTCGGCGTCAGCTTGACGATCACGGCGATCTCAGCCACCTCCATGCCCCAGCCGACGATCGTCTCCGCGACCTCCGGCTGCTGCCCGACGGCCGAGCCCATCCCCCGTTCGCACATGCCGTGCGGACAGCCGAAATTCAGCTCGATCCCGTCAGCGCCGCAGTCGGCCGATCGCCTCACGAACTCGTGCCAGTCCTCGCGGGTCTCGACCATGAGCGAGGCGATGACGGCATGGTGCGGCCAACGTTTCTTGACCTCGGCGATCTCGCGGAAGTTGCTCTCGGGCGAGCGCTCGCTGATGAGTTCGATGTTGTTCAGCCCCATGATTTTCTCGCGGCCGTGCGGGAGGGCGGAGTATCGCGAAGAGACGTTGACGATCGGTTGCCCGATGGTTTTCCAAACCACGCCCCCCCAGCCCGCATCGAAGGCGCGATGGGCCTGGTAGGCGGTGTTGGCGGGGGGACCGCTGGCCACCCAGAACGGGTTGGGCGCCCTGATGCCCCCCAGGTTGATGCTGAGGTCAGCCACGGGCCGCACCCCTTTCCAGCTCCGCGTAGGCGGCCTCTAGCTCCGGGACGCGCACGGGATGGTCGATGCCGGAACCGCGTGGGGATCCACCGACGCCCCAGCGTGAAGGCTGCACGCTACCCGGCACGATTCCCTGCCCACCGAGATAGAGGTCGATGCCGTGGGCGGCCTTGCTCCCCTCGGCGACGGCGTTGACGACCTCGCGGCCGCCGTTGGCACAGTCACCGCCACTGAAGACACCAGGGACACTCGTCGCGTGCGTCTCGCCATCCGTGACGACAGCACCGCGCGCGTCTAACTCGATTTCCGGGAAAAGCTTCGCCAACCACTGCGCCCGCTTCTCGCTCCCGACGGCCTTCAGCACCATGTCACAGGGGATCTCGACGCCCTCTCCCAGCCGGGCACCCGAGACGTGCCCGTCGGCGTCGGAGAGTATCTCGACGACCGTCGAGCGGAACCGGAACGCGACCCCGTCCGACTTGGCGAGCTTGATTTCGAAATGGTAGGCGGGCATGTCCTCGTACCCCCGCCGGTAGAGGATGGTGACCGTCTCGGCGCCCAGCCGCTTGGCTTGCGTCGCGGCATCGATCGCCGTATTTCCGCCGCCGAGGACAATGACGTTCTTCCCGACGGACACGTGCTCCAGCGGAGCCCGGTGGATGCGGCCGATGAAATCGAGGGCATCGAGCGCGGCCGGCAACTCCTCGCCGGGGATGCCGAGCTTGCGCCCCGCACCGAGACCGATCCCGAGAAAGGTGGCATCGAAGCCGGCAAGCTGTTCGACGGCGGTCACCTCGGTGCTGCACCGGATCTCGACGCCCAGCGCACCCACCATCTCGACCTCCTCGAGGCTGACCTGCGGTTTCATCTTGTAGTAGGCGATGCCGTAGGTGTTGAGCCCGCCGGGGAGCTCGTCCTTTTCGAACACCGTGACGCGATGGCCGGCGCGGGCGAGCGCGGCGGCGGCGGCGAGGCCGGCCGGACCGGCGCCGATGACGGCTACGGACTTGCCGGTCTGGGTCTCCGCCGGCCGCAAGACCTGGATTTCGTTCTCGTAGACATGGTCGGTGGCGTGGCGCTGGAGGCGGCCGATCTTGACCGGGTCTCCCTCCAGGTCGAGCACGACGCAGGCCCCCTCGCAGAGCACCTCGGTCGGACAGACCCGCGCGCAGCTGGCGCCGAGGACGTTGGCCTCGAGGATCGTGCGGGCGGCACCGACGAGGTTACCGGTGGTGATCTTTTTGATGAAGCTCGGGATGTCGATGCCCGTCGGGCAGGCCATGATACATGGGGCATCGAAGCAGAAGAGGCACCGGCTGGCCTCGGTGCGCGCCTCGTGTCCGCTGTAGGGCGGCTTGATGTTGGCGAAGTTCGCTTCGAGCTGCGGGCGTTCGAGCTGGGGAGAGATCGGCATGGGGCGGGTCGGGCGCGACTTTGGCTTGCGAATTGCTCCCCACCATGGTCGATTCTCGGGGCGACGGCAAATCGGTCTCCCACCGCTCCAGCAGTTCGCATTCCAAACTTCGCTACC
>CAZKYJ010000786.1:0-3053 GCA_964556355.1 uncultured Verrucomicrobiales bacterium
TCTACGAAAAACAGCTAAATTCAGCTACTTTGGAAGACTCTGAACTCGTCCATGAAAAACCCGCAACCAGCTCATTTTTAGCCAGTTGCGGGTCTTTTGAAATTGGTGGAGGCGAGGGGAGTCGAACCCCTGTCCTTGGAGCCATCTACCTGGACATCTACATGCTTAGCCGGATCTTTGGTCTGAGGCGGGAGGCTTCAAGCGGCGGAATCCCCCTGCCCGATTTCCCTGTTTTAGTTCGCCGTCCGGCGCGGAAACCCCACCGGTCGGCTAGCCTCCTCGTTTGCGCCCGGCTGCCTAGAAGGCGTTGGCAGCCAGACGTCGCAGTCAATTAAGCCGCGAGAGCGAGTTCTTGTTCAGAATCTGCATTTATTTGTTTTTGATCCGCTTTTTAACGAGGCCAACAGATCATCCTCGGCATGCAACCCAGACTTCAGACAACAAGTCGAAACCATGACGCCCCCGAAAGTGTTCACCTCCAAGATCGTGGTGCACCGCGATTATACTCCAATTCGCACCCCCTCCAAATCCCGATTGCCCGTCGCGATACTATTTGTAAGGAACTATTTCCGCTGTTGATATAACCCCGTTTGCCATCGCCTGCCGCCGTCCCGCATCATTCGTGCTTGTCCATCTTTTGAAGGTGGGTCTAGGTTTGCCCGAGGGGAACGGGATTGCGGCAGTCCTCCGATCCTCACGCCTATGAGTGATCTTGAAATACCATTGCGAGAATCCGGGAGCGGAAAGATCGAGACGGGTACGGCCAGCGAATCAATGATTCCGGCCATTTACCGCGAACTGCGCCAGATCGCCGGGAGGATGATGGCCGACGAGCGCCCCGGTCACACCTTGCAAGCGACCGCGCTCGTGCACGAAGCCTATCTGCGCCTGGCCCAGACGGACGGCTGCGTGCCGCCCTGGAAGAGTCGGGGACATTTTTTCTCGGCGGCGGCCGAGGCCATGCGCCGGATTCTCATCGAGGTCGCGCGGAAGAAATCCGCTCGGAAACGGGGCTCAGGCGCCTACCATACCCCATGGGACGACTCGAAGATCGAGGTCGGCACCCCCGCGGCCGAACTTTTGGAGATTGATGAGGCACTCGGCAAGCTCGAGGCAGAGGATACGGATCTCGCAAATCTGGTAAAACTACGATATTTCGCCGGAATGACCGTCCCGGAGACGGCGGCAGCGCTGGGGATCTCCACGAGAAGTGTGAATCGGAAATGGGAGTGCGCGCGGGCTTGGCTCTACCGGGAGATCTCCCGGTCGCGCTGAGTGCGCGCACTTTGGCGCCCATTGCCCACCCGGGGAGAACTGGGGAACGCTGGCTTCGATCCCGCCGGCCGGAGGATGGGCCCCGCTTCCCGCGCCAACCGCTAGGCAGCAACTCGCCGTCCCCCCGTTTCCAGCATCCGGCAGTCCGACCATCGCCGGTGAACAAAATCGAGCACTCCCGGAAAAAGTTGGCGTTGTTTCGGCGGCGACTACGCACGTGAGCAGGAGGGGAGAGGGCACCGTCGGAAAACGTCGCGCGGATCCCCCAGGCAGTTGCAATGAGAGTTCGAACAATTTCCCTGAGTGCGGCGATCGGCGGCAACCCGCTCGCGAGATTCGATCATGCTCCTCCCCTCCCCCAGCCTACCCCGATGGCGGCAAGCACCGGGATCCTCCCCCGACCTCCCATACCGTCGCTTGTTTTCGCCGCGCTCGGCACTGGCGGTCGCGAAGCATTTGCCAAATCGTCGGACGCTTGCTTCGCCCCCTACCCCACGGTCGCTATCCCCCGACTTCCGCGGTGGCGAGTCGGGTCCACGCATTGGATCAACTCTTCCCGCCTCTCCCTATCCAAGAGTTTTCCTTGCAACCTCACCCATCTTCGGGCAGTCCCATCTGGGTTCCGACAACCGTCGCCCGACGAAACTAACGGCGGAGGTGGCGCAGCCACGAGGCACCCCGTCGAGATTCCGCCAACCTTTGAGGAATGCCCCCGACCATGACCGATCGCGAAATCTTTGAACGCGCCCCCAAAGGCATGGGTTCCAGCGAACTTGCGGAATACCTCGCGGAGGCCTGCGGCGATGACGGGGAACTGCGAGAGCGTGCCGAGGCGCTGTTCGCCGCGGCGGCCGAAATGGAGACACAGTTCTTGGAGAACGCCGGCTTCGACCCATTTCGCGAGGGCATCACCGAGGCCACAGGGGACGTCATCGGTCGCTACAAATTGCTCCAGATCATCGGAGAGGGCGGGATGGGCACGGTATGGATGGCCGAGCAACGCGAGCCGGTCATTCGGAAAGTGGCGCTGAAAGTCATCAAGGCAGGGATGGACACGCGGGAGGTGCTCGCGCGCTTCGAAGCCGAAAGGCAGGCACTTGCCGTCATGAATCATCCGCATATCGCCCGGGTCTTCGACGGCGGTGCCACCCCATCGGGAAGACCCTACTTCGTCATGGAACTGGTGCAGGGCGAGCCGATCACCGACTACTGCAATCGGAAAAAAATGCCCCCGCGGGAGCGCCTTGAGCTCTTTGTCCAGGTGTGCGAAGCCGTGCAGCACGCGCACCAGAAAGGGGTGATCCATCGGGATCTGAAACCGGCCAATGTCATGGTGACCAATCACGACGGCAAGCCGTTCGCCATGGTCATCGACTTTGGGATCGCCAAGGCAACCAGCCATCGACTCACGGAGAGGACGCTCTTCACCCATTACGGGCAGCTCCTGGGTACCCCGGCCTACATGAGCCCCGAACAGGCCGAGTTCACCAAGGAGGACGTCGATACCCGATCGGATATCTACTCGTTGGGATGTCTGCTCTACGAACTCCTCACCGGTGCCCCGCCCTTCGAGACCAAACGGCTCCGGGAGCTGGCCTTCGACGAGATGTGCCGGGTGATCCGGCACGAAGACCCCCAAAAGCCGAGCATCCGGATCAGCACCCTCCATCGGGAGAGCCGCCCGGGAGCCGACCCCCACCCCTACGCCGAGAGCCGGCGACTCGCCAAGTCATTCCGGGGCGAACTGGACTGGATCGCCATGCAGGCCCTGGAGAAAG
>CAZKYJ010000787.1:0-3053 GCA_964556355.1 uncultured Verrucomicrobiales bacterium
AGGTCGCCGTAGCCGAGGTCGTCGCAGAAGATGATGACGATGTTAGGTTTTTCTCCGGCGTGGGCTTCCGGGAGAGGCAAAGGGAACACGAGCAGGCAGGCAGCTGCGAGGGAGCGAGGGAATTTCATGCGATGGGATCGGGTTTTTCGTGCGGAGTGACCGCGGATGGCCACCCCTCCAAATACCTCACAATCGTCGCCAGTCTATCCTTCGCTGCCACCGTATCCGGCGGACGGGCGCGCCGTCACAGGAACCGACCCCGCCCCGCGTCTCGAAACGGCCCGGCCGCGAAACCGTAGGGCGGCCCGGGAAACGGGCATCGATCGGGCGGGGGCAATTGGGGAGCGAATTATGGCTCGCCGGAGGAGCGGCGACGGGCGAGGGTGGGCAGATGACAAAGGCGCGGTTGGGGCGGAGGAAGTTCTTGTGGGGATTGGCGGGAGCCGGTGGGATCCGCGCCGCTCCGGGGTTGCGCATTCCGGCCTACGATCCGGAGCTGGCGAACCGCTTCCAAGGCTGGCCTAGGGACGTGCGTCCGAACCTGCGTTGCGTGCTTGCAGAGTTCCTTGTCCCGGGTGTCGGCTGGGATTCTGCGGGTCGGGGGATCGCGATGATTTCCGACCGGCACTTCGTCGGCGGGCACAATGGCGCGGTCAAGGAAGTCTGGATCGACGTGCCCGGAGCGGGAATTCAGCGGCACTCCGCGAGGGCGAAGCCCGCCCGGCGGGTGAGTTCCGCGGCCAGCAGCAAGGGCAATTTCGCGCTCGTGATCGGGGAGCTCGACGCGCCGGTGACGACACCCGGGTTTGCCCCGCTCGCCATATTGGTGACCCCGACATCGGCGGCGGTGAGGGGCTTGCCGATAGCCGTTTTCGGAGCCGCCGGGAAAGTCGGATTTGAATCGCTGCACGACCTCCGGGGAGTCGGCACCGGCACGGACGATCTGGTGGCCGTGGCCGATGTCCGTGACGGTGACGTGCCCGGTGCCGCCCGGGTCGTGAGCGGCGACTCCGGCGGGGCGGTCGTCGCCAAGCTCGGCGAGCGGGGCGGGTACCCGCGGCTGGCGGTGGTCGGCCCGATCCTCGGCTACACGCCCGGCGCTGGCGCGCCCACCTTCAACCTCTACGGCTTCCTCGGCGGTTACCGGAACGCGCTAGACGAGATCGGGCGGTTCCGCTACGAGCGCCGCTAGATCGGGTTCCCCATTCCAAGGGATGGAACGCGCGGCGCCCCGGCGATCTTCCTCTGCCGCCGGTCGACGGGAATGCCATCGTCGATTCGCCAGCTACCGAACGTGGCGTTGGTGGTGGTGGTGGGGGCGGGGCTATGCCGTCACCGCTGGTTCCCGCGCGGGCACCGAGGTGAACGGCCTTTGCGGGGAGAGGTCGAGGGACTCGATGAGGGCGAGGTCTTGCTCGACGGCAGGGTTGGCGGCGGTGAGGAGTTTGTCGCCGTAAAAAATGCTGTTGGCACCGGCGAAGAAGCAGAGCGCCTGGGTTTCCTGAGACATCTGGGTGCGCCCCGCGGAGAGGCGGACCTTGGCCTTGGGCAAGGCGATGCGCGCGGTGGCGATCATGCGGACGAGATCGAAGGTGGTCACGGGATCGACGCCCTCCTGCAGCGGGGTGCCGGGCATGGGCATGAGGGAATTGATGGGCACCGACTCGGGCTGCGGGTCCAGTTCGCTGATTACCTCGATCATTTTGAGCCGGTCTTCGGTGGTCTCGCCGAGGCCGAGGATGCCGCCGCAGCAGACCGACATTCCCGCGTCCTGCACGTTTTTGATCGTGCGGAGGCGGTCGTCAAAGGTATGGGTCGTGACGATGTTCGGGTAGTGCTCGGGAGAGGTATCGACGTTGTGGTTGTAGGCGGTGACGCCAGCCTCTTTGAGGGCTGCGGCCTCGTCCGGGCCGAGTTCGCCGAGGGTGACGCAGACCTCCATGCCGAGTTCGGAGACGTTGCGCACGATGTCGAGGACCTGGTCGAAGCGCTTGGTTCCGGAGCGGACGCCGCGCCAGGCGGCGCCCATGCAGAACCGGGTCGAGCCGCTTTCGCTGGCGGCACGGGCGCGCGCCATGATGGCGTCGCACTCCATCAGGCGCTCGGCCTCGACGCCCGAGGCGTAGCGCGCGGACTGGGCGCAGTAGGAACAGTCCTCCGAGCACCCGCCCGTTTTGATCGATAGCAGCGTGCAGAGCTGCACCTCGTTCTCCGGCCAGTTGGCTTCGTGGACGGCGCGCCCCCGCTTCAGAAGTTCGAAGAACGGGAGGTAGTAGGTGGTGCGAAGGGATTCTAAATTCACAAGATTAGATGACGAGGGGGTTAGCCTGAAAACCTCTTCTACCGCTTCCAGTAGCCATCGTTGATGATGGGGAGGGTTCCTTTGTATGAGTAGGCGTAATCGGTCTTTCCGACGGCGCCGATCATCCGGGTGCCGGTGGCCTTCTTCCACTTGTCGGACATGGACTCGCCGGTGTGGCAGCCGTAGGACTGGACGTGGGCGCCGCGGGCGAAAAGGCCCTTGCGGATCTTGCCGAGGTGATCCTCGTGGAGGTAGGCGGCGGAGGCGCCGATGATCTCGTTGCTATAATCGAACATGAAGCAGGCGCGGTTCGAGTGGCCGTAGTACTCGAATCCCGAGAGCTTGTGGACGCTCCGGTTCATGCCGCGGTTCATGTAGTCGATGACGTCGTCGCCGGTGTTGAACCATACGAGTTTGGTCCGGTACTTGTCGCGCACCGAGTAGATGAGTTCGATGAGAGAACGTCCCTCTTCGACGGAGCGGTCGCTGTAGCCAGGTTTGTAGACCATCCACGTGATGTTGATGCGGTCGCCGCCGGGCTGGTCGCGGAGCTGCTCCATGCGGATACGGGCGGTGCGGATGAAGTTCCCCCACCACCGGTCGTGGCGGTAGACTTCGGGGCGGAGGTCCTCCCATTTCCGGAGGGCCGGGCCGCCGGAGACGATGAGGTATTCGTCGGTGGCCACGTCGGCCGACACGGGCGCCGCACCGAGGACGAGGACGACGGCGGAGAGAACGAGGGGAAGGAGGG
>CAZKYJ010000788.1:0-3052 GCA_964556355.1 uncultured Verrucomicrobiales bacterium
GAACGCGTTCCAGCAGCGTGCGTCCGGCCACCCCGACATCGGCGACCTCGTGCGGCGCGATGATGCCCTCCCCGATGAGCATCCCGAAGGCCTGGGCAAACTTATCCATGGGAAACGGGTGCCCCTCGGGGAGCGGTGTGGTGTATCCCGGCGAATAGAAACAGCGCATCTCCCCCATTTATATCCGGCGACGAGCCGCCCACAATCGCGGGAGCGTGGATTTGGACTCGCGACGTTGCTAACCCGGGGCGCCGCCGGACGCCGGAAACCAATCGGCAAGTGGGCCACCAAGAAGGATCTCGATGGGCAAGCGCTCGAGCTCGTATTCGTAGGGTGGTGGGTTCCAGCGGAAGTCGTCCGGGTAGCGGTCCGAGACGTGGCGGAGGATCTCCAGTCCGGTGCGGAACGGGAGATAGCCGTCCCGGTCGGTCACATGGATCTGGGCTCCCGCGCAGAGTTTACCCGCATGTTTCTGGAAGGTTGGTTCGAAGTAGTGTTCGCGGAAGTGCACGCCGGGAAGGGCGAGTTTGTTCAAGGAGCGGGCGAGGGCGTGACCATCAATCCAAGGGGCGCCGAAAATCTCGAAGGGTCGGGTGGTGCCCCTTCCTTCGGAAAGGTTGGTGGCTTCGAGGAGGCACATTCCGGGGTAGACCGTCGCGGTCTCCAAGCTGGGCATATTGGGCGAAGGCATGACCCAGGGGAGGCCGGTTTGATCGAACCACATTTCCGGGTGCCAACCGGCCATCGGCAGCACCGTCAGGCGGACGTCCGGGAATGCCTCGGCACGGAAGAGCGTTGCCAGCTGGCCGACGGTCATCCCGTGACGGGGGGGGATCGGGTGCAGGCCGACAAACGAACGGTAGTCCGGGTCGGGAAGCGGCCCCTCGCGGGTGATGCCGTTGATCGGATTCGGACGCTCGAGGACGACGATGTCAATTCCCGCTGCTTCGGCTGCTTTCATGCAGAGGAAAAGCGTCCAGACGAACGTGTAGTAGCGGGTTCCGATATCTTGGAGATCGACGACCAGAGCATCGAGCCCCGCGAGCATCGAGGCGGATGGTTCGCGGTGCCGCCCGTAGAGGCTGTGTACCGGGATACCCCAACGAGGGTGACGGAATCCCTCCCATTCGATCATGTTGTCCTGGGTCTGGCCGAGGTAGCCGTGCTGGGGTCCGAAGAGGGCGGCCAGTTCGAAATGGTCGCGCAATCGCACCATGACCTCCGAAGCGTGTTCGAGACGGCCCGTCACCGAAGCGGGGTGCAGGACAGCGCCGACCCGCGCCCGCCGGAGGGGTGCGGGCCAGAGTTCCGGTAGCCGGTCGATGGGCAGTTGGACGGGTGGGGTGGGAGCCATGGTGGTCGCGGAGTTCAGATCGAATACCCGACCATGGCAGCCGGGCTCGATCAAGATGGGTTACCCGCAGCAAAGTTCGAGAACAACGGTTGCGAGGGGCGGAGAATTGTTCCCATCGTGGGCGATGGAAACCGCGGAGATCAACAGGCGGCTGGATGATATTGCCGCCCGGGCCGGGGTGCGGATCCTCTATGCGGTCGAGGCGGGTAGCCGCGCCTGGGGCTTCGCTTCGCCGGACAGTGACTACGATGTCCGCTTTGTCTATGCACGAAGGCCGGACAGCTATCTTTCGGTGACGGAGATACCGGATACCTTAGAGTTTCCCATCGTCGGCGACTTCGACGCGGCGGGGTGGGATGTGAGAAAAGCGATGCGGTTGTTCGGCCGCTCAAACGGTCCGGTCTGCGAGTGGCTCGGCTCACCGATCGTCTATCGGGAGGATTCCGTCCATATCGCGTCATGGCGCGGATCCGCTGAAACGATCATCGACCCGAAGGCGCTCGCGGCGCACTATATCGGCATGGCCAAGCGCCCGTGGTTCGTCGATTTTCAGGAGGAGGAGGTGCGGCTCAAGGCGACGCTCTACGCCCTTCGTGCGGTCTGCGCGGCACAGTGGATCGTGGACGGGCGGGGCGTGCCACCCGTCGACTTCCGGGTTTTGCTTTCGGGGATAGAATTGAAGCCGGAGCTGACCGCGGCGGTGGAAGCGCTCCTGGAGGCAAAATCGACCGCTAGCGAGAAGGCGAAGTGCCAGCCGCATCCCGAGGTTTACGGATTCGTCGGCCGGCGCATGGAGGCGCTGGACGAGAGGGTCAAGTCGATGCGGACGCGTCCGGTATCAGGTGATGCTCTCGACCGGCTGGCGATCGCGATGATCAAGGAGGGCGAACCGTGACCGTCGATGAGATCCGTGCGGATGGTTGGCGGATTTTCGAGTGTATCTCGGGAAGCCGTGCCTACGGGACGGACACGCCGGAGTCTGACACCGATCTGAAGGGGGTCTTCGTGCAACCGCGCACCCGGCTCTATGGTTTCGGAGGCTCCGGACAGGTGAATGACGGGGATGACATTACCTTCTACGAGATCGGACGGTTCGTGGAACTCTTGGGAAAGAACAATCCAAATCTGCTAGAGGTCCTCTTCACCGAAGATGGGAGCATCATTTTCCGCGATCCCCTGATGGAGATACTGCGTCCCGAGGCTTTCCTCTCGAAGCTCTGCGCGGACACCTTTGCATGCTACGCGATGGCGCAGGTAGGCAAGGCCCACGGGTTGAAGAAGAAGATCGTAAACCCCATGCCGGAAGGGCGGCAACGCCCGGTCGACTTTTGCTACGTTCTGGATGGGCAGGGCAGCGTTGGCCTGATGGATTGGCTGGCGGCGAGATCGATGTCCCGCGATGGCTGCGGCCTCGTCAAGGTTCCCCATGCGCGCGACCTCTTTGCCCTTTTCTATGGCGAAGAGAGCTATCGCGGAGTGTTCAAGGACGACGAGTCCGGCGAGGTCCGGTGTAGTTCGGTGGCGATGGAAGCTCTCCCGATCGCTTGGATGAGTTTCAACCGCGATGCCTACAAGCGTCACTGTCGCGAGCACGCGGCCTACTGGAGCTGGGTCCGCGAGCGCAACGAGGCGCGCTACAACGCAACCGTCGCCCACGGGAAGCACTACGATTCGAAAAACATGTTGCACACCTTTCGC
>CAZKYJ010000789.1:0-3052 GCA_964556355.1 uncultured Verrucomicrobiales bacterium
GCCTTCACGGCCACGGAGGGGGAGCCGCTGACGGTCGACGCCCCCGGTCTTCTCGCGAACGACTCCGACGCCGAGGGCGACGCGCTTAGCGTCACGACCACCCCGGTGTCCGCGCCTTCCGCCGGGACGCTGGCGCTGGCGGCGGACGGCTCGTTTACCTACGTCCACGATGGATCGGAGGGGGCTTCGGACAGTTTCATCTACGAGGTCACCGACGGCAATGGCGGGAGCGCCCAAGCGGTCGTCACCGTCTCGCTCACGCCCGTCAACGACCCCCCCGTCGCATCGGCCGACTCCGGTAGTGTGGCGGAGGGACAAACGCTCGCGGTTCCCGCCCCGGGCGTCTTGGCCAACGACTCGGACCCCGACGGCGACGCCCTTACGGTCAACGTTGTCCCGATCAGCGCCCCCTCCCACGGCGCTCTAACGCTGGGGACGGACGGGAGCTACACCTACGTCCACGACGGCTCGGAAACCACCGCGGATGCCTTCACTTACGAGATCGCCGATGGCAATGGCGGCGTCGCGCAGGCGATCGTCACGCTGACCATCACGGAGGTGAACAACCCGCCCGTCGCCACCGCCGATGCCGCCGCCGCCGATGAGGGTGCTCTCCTTACCGTCGGCGCCCCCGGCTTGCTGGCCAACGACACGGACCCCGAGGGCGACCCGCTCGCCGTCGACCCCACCCCGGTCACCGCGCCGGCGCACGGCGTCCTCACCTTGAATGGCGACGGCTCCTACACCTACCAGCACGATGGCTCCGAGACCACATCCGACGCGTTCGTCTACGCCGTGGCCGACGGGAATGGCGGCACCGCCCAGGCCGGGGTCACCCTCACGATCAACCCCATCAATGACGCCCCGGTCGCCGTTGCCGACGCCGCTACCGTCGCCGAGGGCGAGGGCCTCAGCGAGGCCGCCCCCGGGCTGCTGGCCAACGACACCGATGCCGAGGGTGACGCCCTGGCCGTGGACCCGACGCCCGTCGCCGCCCCCAACCACGGCGCACTCACCCTCGGGGCCGACGGTTCCTATACCTATCTCCACGACGGCTCCGAGACCACCGCTGACGCCTTCACCTACGTGATCACGGACGGCAACGGTGGCAGCTCGCAGGCCAGCGTCACCATCACCGTCACCCCGGTCAACGACCCGCCGATCGCCGCCACCGATTCCGTGGCCACCGACGAGGGTGCCACGCTAGCCGTGCCCGCCCCCGGCTTGCTCGCCAACGACAGCGACCCCGACGGAAACCCGCTCAGTGTCAACCCCACGCCGGTTGCCGCCCCGTCCCACGGCAGCCTCGCGCTCGCTCCCGACGGGTCCTACAGCTACACCCACGACGGGAGCGAGACCACTTCCGACACCTTTATCTACGAGGTTTCGGACGGCGATGGCGGCACCGCCCAGGCCAGCGTCACCGTTGCCATCACCCCGGTGAATGACGATCCCGTGGCCGCCGGCGACGCCGGCACCGTAGCGGAGGGAGACTCGCTCATGGTCATCGCCCCCGGCCTGCTCGGCAATGACACCGATGCCGAAGGCGACGCCCTCGCGGTCAACCCGGCGCCGGTCGAGCCGCCTGCCCACGGCACCCTCACCCTCAACCCCGACGGCTCCTACACCTACGCCCATGACGGTGCGGAGGCTCCCACCGACACCTTCGTCTACGAGATTTCTGACGGCAATGGCGGCATCGCCCAGGCCGCCGTGACCCTAACGGTGACACCGGTCAACGACCCGCCCGCGGCGGGGGACGACCTGTTCGCCTTGGACGAGGGCGCTACCCTCGACGTCCCCGCACCGGGCCTGCTTGGCAACGATTCGGACGCCGAGGGCGACCCGCTCACCGTCGATCCTGTCGCCGTCGTCGCCCCGCAACACGGCTCGCTCACCTTGGCCGCCGATGGGTCGTTCCGCTACGTCCACGACGGGTCGGAGACATCCGCGGACAGCTTCGAATACCGCGTCGCGGACGGCGGTGGCGGGACGCGCACCGCCACCGTCGATCTCTCCATCGCCGCGGTCAACGACCCGCCCCAGGCCGTCGCCGATACCGGCGTCCTCGCCGAGGACACGGCACTGGTAGTCGAGGCGCCCGGTCTGCTCGGCAACGACAGCGACGCCGAAGACGACCCGCTCAGCGTCGATCCGACGCCGGTTGTCGCTCCCGCCAACGGCACTCTGCTGCTCTCGGCGGACGGCGCCTACACCTACGTGCACGACGGCTCGGAAACGGTCTCCGACACCTTCACCTATGCCATCGGTGACGGCAATGGCGGGGTCGCGCAGGCCGTGGTGACGCTCACCGTCACGCCGGTCAATGACGCGCCGATCGCGTCGGATGACGCGGCGTCGGTCGCGGAGGGGGAATCGCTCGCCCAAGCTGCTCCGGGCTTGTTAGCCAACGATACCGATGCGGACGGCGACGCGCTCGCGGTCGTCCCGACGCCGGTGGTGCTGCCCGCCCACGGTTCATTGACCCTCGGCTCCGACGGTTCCTACCTGTATTCCCACGACGGTTCGGAGACCTTGACCGATGCCTTTACCTACGCCGTAGATGATGGCAACGGCGGCACTGCCCAGGCGACCGTCGCCATCACCATCGACCCGGTCAACGACGCCCCCCTCGCCGCCGGCGACACGGCGGTCGCCGATGAGGGAGGTTCGGTCGTCGTTCCGGCGCCCGGCTTGCTGGGCAACGACAGCGACCCGGAAGGGGACGTGCTGAGCGTCGATCCCACGCCCGTGGCACTGCCTGCCCACGGCAGTGTCACGCTGGCGGCCGACGGCTCCTACACCTACACGCACGACGGCAGCGAAACGACCGGAGACACGTTTGCCTACGCGGTTGCCGATGGCAACGGCGGCTTTTCCCAAGCCACCGTGACGCTCGCCATCAATCCCGTGAACGACGATCCGCTTCCCGCTGACGATGCCGGCACCCTGGCGGAGGGCGAGGTGCTCGTCGTCACTTCTCCCGGCCTACTGGCCAATGATAGTGACGCCGAGGGCGATCCGCTTACCATCGACCCGACACCACTTGATG
>CAZKYJ010000790.1:0-3044 GCA_964556355.1 uncultured Verrucomicrobiales bacterium
AACCCGTCTTGATCTGCCCCGCATTGGTGGCCACTGCAATATCCGCGATGGTCGTGTCCTCGGTCTCGCCGGAGCGGTGGCTGATCACGGCAGTGTAGGCGTTCTCTTTGGCGAGTTCGACGGCATCAAAGGTCTCGGTGAGCGAGCCGATCTGGTTCACTTTGACCAAGATCGAGTTGGCGACCCCGAGCCCGATCCCTTTGCGCAGGAAGTCGACGTTGGTGACGAAAAGGTCATCGCCCACGAGCTGGGTGTTGGCCCCCATCGCATCGGTAAGTTTTTTCCAGCCATCCCAGTCGTTCTCGTCGCAGCCATCCTCGATCGAGATGATCGGGTACTTGGCGCGGAGCTGCCCGTAATAGGCGATGAGCTCGTCCGCACTCTTGACCGAGCCGTCGGACTTGGTGAAAACGTAGGCTCCCTTTTCCTTGTCGTAAAACTCGCTCGAGGCCACGTCCAAGGCAATAAAGATCTCCTCGCCGAACTTGTAGCCGGCCTTCTCGACCGATTGCCCGATGACGGAGAGCGCGTCGTCGGCCGAGTCCAATTTCGGGGCAAAGCCCCCCTCGTCACCGACGGCGGTGGAAAGCCCGCGGTCGTGGAGGACGCTCTTGAGGGCGTGGAAGATCTCCGCGCCGTAGCGGAGGGCCTCGGAGAACGAGGGCGCGCCCTTGGGCACGATCATGAACTCTTGGAAATCGATGGGCGCGTCCGAGTGCGAACCTCCGTTGATGATGTTCATCATCGGCACGGGCAAGACCTTGGCATTCGGCCCGCCGAGGTAGCGGAACAGGGGCAGGCGCAACTGCGCGGCGGCCGCGTGTGCCGCCGCCAAGCTCACCCCGAGAATGGCATTCGCCCCCAGGGATTTCTTGTTGGCCGATCCGTCGAGGGCCAGCATCGCCTGGTCGATGCTGCTCTGGTGCGTCGCGTCCATCCCGACGAGGGCATCGGAAATACCGCCGTTGATGTTGGCCACCGCTTTGGTGACCCCTTTGCCGAGATAGCGAGCCTTATCGCCGTCCCGGAGTTCCCAAGCCTCGTGCTCGCCGGTGCTGGCACCGCTCGGCACCGCGGCGAGGCCGACGGCGCCCCCTTCCAAGATCACTTCGGCTTCGACGGTCGGGTTGCCGCGCGAATCAATCACTTGGCGCCCTTTGATTTCGATGATGGTTGTTTCGGCCATATTCAGGATTCTAAAGATAGTTCGTTGTTATTAATTATAAATTCAATCAAATTTTCACAATTCCAGAACGGGAGCGGTCTACTTGCCGCCCCCGCTCCACGGGAGGATGCTCAGCACGGTCACTTTCCGGGTCGAGCTGGCGCTTTCCTCGGACGGGACCTCGACCGTGTCCCCTACCTTGGCTCCGAGGAGGGCATCGCCGGTGCCTGAGAGGTAGGAGATCACTCCCTTGCTCAGGTCCGTATCCCACGCTCCCAGGATCGAGAAGGTCTGCGTGTCACCCGTGGAGGCATCTTTGATCTCAACGGTCGTTCCCACGTTCACAGCGTCGGTGGAAACTTCTGCAAAATCTGTGCCACGAGCGTTGCTCAGTTCCGCTTCCATCTCGGTCTTCATCCGGTTGAGCACCGTCTGCTTCTCTTTCGCCGCCTTGTATTCGGCATTCTCGCGGAGGTCTCCGTGCTCGCGGGCGACCTGGATCTCTTTGATGTTTTCCGGGATATCGACCTGGCTGAGCTTGTCGAACGCGCGCTTGCGCTTTTCGAGGCTCGCCCAAGAGACGATGATGTGCTTGTCCTCCTGCTTGTCGTCGCCGCTGACGAGCTCGCCGACCTCGGGATAGGCTTTGATGATCCGTGCGAGGAGCGACCGGCGGTTGAGTTCCTCGAAGACAGGGCTGCCGAGCAGGCGGCGGGAGAAATTCTTTACCTGATGCTTGTCGCAGTTCGCCATCAGGTCGGTGACGAGGTCGCGGTCGTTGAGCAACAGGTCGTGCAGCCGATTGCTTCGCGATGCCTCCTCGTCGTAGTAATCGCGCTCCAGGACCTGGATGATGCAGGCGGCCAGCTCGGCGTCGAAGAGTGCTGCCGACGCGCTTTCCCGTTCCTTGCAAATCCACACGAGGAGATCTGCGCTGATCGTCCGGTGCTGGATCGCGGTTTTCAGGTAGGCTTCCAAGGCGTCCTGACGGCCGCTGGCGACGAGGAACTTCGAGAGCTCCCCGATGCCGCGCGAGCCCGCACTGTTGATCTGGAGCAATGCCACGTCGGTCCATTCGTCCTCGAACGCTTCCGGCAGGACCTCGTAGAGCTTCCGCTGCGAGGCCACGGGCAGGGATGCCACCAGCTCGTCGAGCCTCCCGCGCATCTGCCGGAGCACCGATATAAGGGAGAGCCCCCCATCTTCCTCGCCCTCGGGGGGCGCCAGCGACGGCACTTGCGTCAGCAGCTCTTGGCGCGCGAGCACCAGCTCGACAACCTGGACGGGATGGAGCTTGATCGCTTTGGCCACATTTTGGTCGATATCGTCGACGACCGGGCGGAGCTGGTCCTCGGGGAGCTCGAAGGCCTCGAGATCTTTTAGGATCGCATCCGCCGCGCGGACCTTCGTCTTCAGGTTCTGCGCCCCGGTGAAGTCCTCCACCAGAATCTTGGCCACGCTCTCCTCTTCATCGCGGAGCTGGAGCGGCTCCGTCCGCTTCGGTGGCACCACGAAGCGGCGGTCGGTGCGCAGCTTGCGCTTGGCGGCATCCCACCAGCTTTTGTATTTCCCGTCCGGAACGATCTTGCCCTTAACGACATCGTCGAAATCGTCGAGATGCATCGAACCGCCAAAACAGGTCAGCGTTTCCGCCACGAGCTCCTCCGGCTTCTCGTCGGCGAGAGCCTTCAGGCTGGCCGGGTCAGCGAAGCGGCGGGCGAGGATGTGATCGTCTCCGATCGGCTCCAGGCTCTTGGCGGCAAACTCGAGCTTCATCGGATGCCCGGGCTTGTCGTCGAACTCGATGAGCACGGTGCCGCCAAGCATATCCCAAGAGGCAATTTTTCCAGTCCCCCAGCTTTTGTGCATGCAGTAGGCT
>CAZKYJ010000791.1:0-2002 GCA_964556355.1 uncultured Verrucomicrobiales bacterium
TCGTCGGCGACCCCGGCACCGACGGATTCCGGGTCATCAACGGTGAAAGCGACGGCTTCCCGGGACTCGTCGCCGACACCTATGCGGGCACCCTCGTCCTCAAGATCTACACCGCCGCGTGGCTGCCGTGGCTGGATGCCGTCCGCGCCGCGTTGGCCGGCGCGCTGGCACCGGATCGCTTCATCCTCCGCCGGAGCCGGAACGCCGGCGCGGCGCCGGAAGCGGGTGCGGGCGACGACACCGTCATCTTTCGCGAGAACGGTCTGCGATTCGAAGCCGAAGTCGCCCGTGGTCAGAAAACCGGCTTCTTCCTCGACCAGCGTGACAACCGGCAGCGCGTCCGTGAGCTCGCTCGCGGCAAGTCGGTTCTCAACCTCTTCAGTTTCTCCGGCGCCTTCTCCGTCGCCGCTGCCGCCGGTGGCGCCAGCACGGTGACGGATGTCGACATCAGTGCCCACGCCCTCGCCAGCGGCGCACGGAACTTCGCGCTGAACCCTGACGCCGTCGGCGGATGTCAACGCCTCGCCGTCAAAGCCGACGTCTTCGCGTGGCTCCGGGAGCCCGCCCGGGAAATGTACGACATCGTTGTCGTCGATCCTCCCTCGCTCGCCCAGCGCGCCGCCGACCGTGACCGCGCCACCGACGCCTACGCCCGCCTCAACCGCGCGGCTGCCGGGCGCGTGGCGCCGGGGGGCGTCCTCGTCGCGGCCTCCTGTTCGGCCCACGTCGATGCCGAGACTTTTTTTGGTGTTGTTAGAAATGCCACCGGCGCCGGATGGAGGGAGCTGGCGACGACCGGCCACGCCCTCGACCACCCCGCGACGATCAGGGAGGCCGCCTATCTCAAAGCGGTCTTTCTCCGGAGGGGCTGAGCCCGCGGGCGCAGCCAGCTCCTGTTGGGACGGCCGCTCGGCGGGGGCGGGCGTCCGCTATCACCGGAGGCTGGAATCCGCTACCCGGTCGTCCGCAGGCCGCTGGCGATTGCGTTGATGGTGAACAGGAGGTCGTGGGGCAGATCGCCGCCCGTTTTCCTCCAATCGTGGAGGAGTTCGATCTGCTGCAGGTGAAGAACGCGGAGCGGCTGCTGGCGCAGCGCGAGCGTCTTGGCGAAACGGGGGCGCCGCTCGAGGACGGGCGCGGAGAAAAGCGCGGTCATGTGGCGGCGCGCGGAGGCGTGCTCCTGTTCGATCATCGCCATGAAGCGCTCGCGGACATCGGTATCGCCGACGAGTTCGGCGTAGGCGCGCATGAGGGTGGGATCGGCACTGGCCAGGTTCGCCTCAGCACCGGTGAAAACGTAGCGGATGAAGGTGGAGCGCCCGGCCGCCGCCAGGAGCCGTTGGTAGGTCTCGGGATCTTCCTCCTCCAACTGATCGAGCCCCGAGCCCACACCGAACCAGCCGGGGAGGTAGAAGCGGGACTGCGTCCAGCTGAAGACCCAGGGGATGGCCCGGAGGTCGTCGAGCGAAGCTCCGCCAGTACGGCGGGAGGGGCGCGATCCCATCTGGGTCTGCTCGAGGGCATCGATCGGTGTGGCCTGGCGGAAGAAGGTCATGAACCCGTCGGCTTCCAGGAGCCGGCGGTAGGCCTGGCGGCTGAACTCGGCGAGCTGCGGCATGCAGGCGATGCCGGGATCCTCTTTGGCCGGGCGCCGCGTGTGGAGCGCGGTGGCGTGGGTCACGCACGCCTGCATCACTTCGAGGTGGTAGGTGGCGTCGGAGAGGTAGGCATACTTGCGGGCGATGGTCTCACCCTGCTCGGTCATGCGGAACTCGCCGTCCATCGCACCGTGGGGCAGCGCGCGCACGAACCACTCGGCAGGGCCGGCGCCGCGGCTGACGGTTCCGCCGCGACCGTGGAAGTAGCGCAGCTGGACGGCGTGCTTTTTCGCCACGGCGGTGATGGCCTGCTGCGCCCTGTGCAGGCCAAACTGGCTCGCCAGGATGCCGCCGTCCTTGTTGCTGTCGCTGTAGCCCAGCATCACCTGCTGCAGGCGGGAGCC
>CAZKYJ010000791.1:2012-3040 GCA_964556355.1 uncultured Verrucomicrobiales bacterium
GGGAACTGCACGGCGAGGGAGCGCTGGGCGACCGGGTGCGCGAGGTAGGCATCCACGATGGAGGCGCCCTGCCGGAGGTCGTCGAGCGTCTCGAAGAGCGGCACCACCTGCAGCGGGCACGCCGGGATCTCCCCGCCGTAGTCGAGCAGTCCGGACTCGCGGGCGAAAAGGTGGACGACCAGCAGATCCGAGAGCTGTCGGGTCATGCTCACGATGAGGGCTCCCAGGCCGGCGCCGCCTTTCTGGCGGTGGCGGGCGAGGACGGTGTAGCAATCACGTACCGCGTCGGCCTCGGCACCCGCCGGCTGGTCAGGGTGGAGAAGCGGTCGGGGCGATTCGAGTTCGGCCGTGAGAAAGGCGGTCCGACGGTCCTCCGGCCAGGTCGCGAAATTCCCGCCGTCCGCGATCCCGGCGGCCGCGAGCAGCTGGCTGACCGCCCGGTCGTGGAAGGCGCTGTTCTGCCGGATGTCGAGATCCGCCATGTGGTAGCCGAAGGTGGCCAGCTTGTGCAGGAGCGGGGTGACATGGCCATCCGCCACCCGGCGGGCACCGATATCGATCAGCGTGTCCCGCATCAGCGCGAGGTCGCTTGCGAACTGCTCGCGCCCGAGCGGCCGGTCGCCGAAGAGCCTCGCCCGCAACAGGTAGGCGAACCCCCGCCACGGCTCGTCGCGGTTGCGCTCGCAGATCCGCGGACCGAGCTCGCCGAGCTCCCCAGCGAGCTGCGCCATCCGTTCGGCGAGGTTGTCCGGCACCGGCTTGGCCAGCGGGGAAGCCGTGAGGAAAAAGGCGATCTTGCGCAGTTCTTGCCGGTAGAGTTTGACGGCCTGACGGGTCAGTTCTCCCAGCGTTTCGGCCGTCACGGTGGACGTGACGAACGGGTGCCCGTCGCGGTCGCCCCCGATCCACAGCCCGAAGCGGACGCGCGGTGCGCCGCCCGCCTCCCGCAGGACCGAGAGATCGAAGCCGGTTTCCTGCCAGCGTCGCTCCAGGTCGCGATGGCTCCGCTCGATGGCCTCGGGGAAAAC
>CAZKYJ010000792.1:0-3035 GCA_964556355.1 uncultured Verrucomicrobiales bacterium
AGAGGCGGTCGCGGATCTGCCGGGAGGTGACCAGCTTGCCTTCTTTCCCGGCGAAGGGGCCATCGTTGATGCCGAACTGCATCTGAACGGTGGGCGGATCGATCTCGACGAAGGGAAGCGCCTCGCCCTCGGGATCGGCCGTGATGGTCTCGCCGATGTCGGCGTCCTCGAATCCGGCGATGCCCACGATATTACCGGCGATTCCGGATGCGGTGTCCAGGGTTCCCATGTTCGAATACTCGAACACCTTGGTGACCGTTCCGGCCGTCCGGACCCCGTCTTTCTGGATGCGGAAAACCTTGCTCCCCTTTTTCACCTCACCGCTGAGGATCTTGCCGACGGCCACCCGGCCGACGTAGTTGTCCCAGTCGATGTTGCTGACGAGCATGCGGAAGGCCCCGTCCTCGATGCGTGGGGCCACCACCGAACTCACGATCATGTCGAGGAGCGGGGTGACACCCTCCGACTTGTCGCCCGTCGGGCTCGTCATGAAGTAGCCGTCGCGCGCGCTGCCGTAGACGAACGGGGCATCGAACTGCTCATCGCTGGCCTCAAGCTCGAGGAAGAGTTCCAAAACCTTGTCGTGCACGGCGATGGGATCGCTGTTCTCGCGATCGATCTTGTTGATGACCACGACCGGACGGAGCCCTTCCGCCAGCGCCTTGCGGAGGACGAAGCGGGTCTGCGCCTGCGGTCCCTCGTAGGCATCGACCAGGAGGAGGACGCCATCGACCATCTTCATGACCCGCTCGACCTCTCCTCCGAAGTCGGCGTGGCCGGGGGTATCGACGATGTTGATGATGCGGTCGCCGTAGTGCACCGAGGTGTTCTTCGCCTTGATGGTGATCCCCTTCTCGCGCTCGAGATCCATCGAGTCCATGGCGCGCTCGGTCACCTCCTGGTTTTCCCGGTAGGTACCGCCGGCCTTGAGAAGCTGATCCACCAGCGTGGTCTTGCCGTGGTCGACGTGGGCGATGATCGCGACGTTGCGGATGTTGTCGTTGCGCTGGATGGCGCCGGCGGCAGCGGCGGTCGGCTGCTCGAGAGTGGTGGAAGACATGGATGGTCAGTGGGTGGTGGGGAGCAAAAATCAGGGCTCTCCGTCCTGGGAAAAAGGCGCGCATTGTCGTCGCACTTTACCCGGAGCGCAAATCCCAAGAGTCGCGCGCCGATTCCGGAGTCCGACAGGGAAAACGACACACCACGCCCACGCCATCGGTAGCCTGCGTCGCCGATCGGCCGAGGGACGCCGCGCCGGCTCCCCCGCGGCGGCACCAGACGGGTACGCCCACCCTCCAGCGCGCCTCCCCGTTGGGTGGAGCCCGTCTTGTAGCACCGGGCGAGTCAGTACTCGCCCCAGTTTCCCTCGTCGTCGTCGCTCACGACGCCGTCCACGCCCAGCGAGAAGAGGTCGAACGATTCTGGCAGATGGCTCCCCGGATAGCGATACCGGTATTCCCGCCCCCAGGGATCGAGCGGGATCCACTTCAATTGCTCGCGCCAGACATCTGGGATCGGTTCGACAATCGGTTCGATAACCAGCGCCGAAAGCCCTTGCTCCGTCGTCGGGAACCTACCGGCATTGTTTTCGTAAAGCGTCAACGCCGCGCTGATCCCTTCGAGATCACCCCGAACTTTCGGGGCACGATATCCGGTGCTCGCCGTCCCATCCAACGCAACAACCAACCCTCCCCCTGCAGCCGCCAACAGCACGCAGCCGGTCGGAATCCAAAATGTTCGCGCCTTCATTCAACCTGCGCGTGGAACTCCATCCAATTCCCGATGTCATCCTCGGTGTTCGGAATGCGATCAGGACCCGACGAATAGAGATCAAACCCTTCTGCCTGGTGGGAGGCGGGGCATTCGTACCGAAACTCCTCATCCCATGGATCAACGGGTAGCCGCGTCATCTGCTGCCTCCACGCCCGCGACATCGGACCGAGAGTCGGCCGGTCGACTAGCGCGGCAAGTCCCTGCTCGGTCGTGGGATACCTCCCGGTGTTGCTTTCGTAGAGCGCTAGCGCGGCCGAAAGCCCTCCGATGTCGCCACGCACCTTCACGATCTTTTCCGGCATTTTGACCCCTGAAAACCTAACGGCCGTGGACACTGAGGAGAAAAGAGTTACGGACAATACCAGCACTGCAATGCCGAAAGCTTTTCCCAAGAAACTCCGACCGACAGTCACCGGCTCACGTTTCGTCACCTCATCTCAGACCTCGCCCCGGTAGATCCGTTCAAGCCACCGGTCTGAAAACACCGCCGGCACCGCGATGAGCAGCAACCGCTTCACCTCCGATCGCGGCACCTTCACCCCCGCCGCCAGCTCGTTGGCCGAAGCGTTCCGCACCCGCTCCAACGTCCGTGCCGCCAGCACGAGCGGGAGCGCCGAGGCGAACCGCACCCTGCCCGGCCGGAGCGCCTTGACGTAGCGGAGACCGCATGCGAGGTGCTCGTCACAGATCGCCTCCCACTTCGCGGCCGGCTCTCCATCCGGCAGATACTGCCGCCCTTCCGCCAGATCGCGCGGCTGATCCCGCAAGATGTTGATCAACTGCAGCCCCTTCCCGTAGCGCACGCCCCATTCGCGCATCTCCGCCACGGTCGCCCCCCGGATCGATTGCGGCAAATCCTCCACCATCCGCTCGATCCAAAACTCGCCCACGCAGCCCGCGACGCGGTAGGTGTAATCGTCCAGCTCGGCGGCGCTGGCCAAGCTCCCGCCATCGGCGCCGAACCTCTCCAGGTCCATCACCTGCCCCGACACGATCGTCCGGAGCACCCGCCGCACCGAATCCCTCCGCTCCGCGGTCAGCGCGTCGAGCCATGCCAAGCAATCCCCGAACCTCCCGAGCAGCGCCTGCTCCCGCGCATCGTCGCAGACCGGCGCGACCACCGACACGAGAACGGCCGCCAATTCGTCCCTCCCGTCCCCGCCCGCGATCACCGCTCCCATGTGATCAAGAATCGACGTCCGCGTTTCGGTCTGCAGCGCCGCCGAGTCAGCGACGGTATCCGTCGCCCGCGCCAAGAGATA
>CAZKYJ010000793.1:0-3027 GCA_964556355.1 uncultured Verrucomicrobiales bacterium
CAATCTGCGGAGCGCCGGCGATGGTTTGGTGTCTCGAAGCGGGCGTGCCACGGTATTCTCCTAGCGATGAGCCCCTCAGATTCAAACGAGACAACCCAGGAACTGGTCGGTCTGCTCATGGCGCACCGCCGCCGGCTTTTCGGCTACATTTTCGCCCGCGTGCCGCACCCCGCCGATGCTGAGGATCTGCTCCAGGAGGCTTGCCTAACGATCTGCAAAAAGTTCGATACCTTCGAGCCCGGCAGCGACTTCTTCGCCTGGGCGAGCACGATCGCTTACTGGAAGATCAAGAAGTCGCAGCTGAAGTTCGCCCGCTCGAAAGTGCTCTTCGACGACACGCTCCTCGAGAAGTTAGAGGGGCTCTCGCAGGAGCTGACCCCCGTTCTCGACCACCAGGTCGCGGCCTTGGATCACTGTCTGGGGAAACTCAACTCGCGGGATCGGAAAATGATCGAGGCGCGCTACGCGGACGGCGGCGGTGTCGACCATGCCGCCGCTCTGAGCGGCCGGTCCCGGCTGGCCACCTACAAGGCGCTGAGCCGCGCGCGTGCCGTGCTCTTCGACTGCGTCAGCCGTCGCCTCGCTGCGTGCTGAGAGCATCTCGACCACCGTCACTACCATGAACCTTCCCGAACACGAAACCGCCCGCCTTTGCCGCCTCTGCGATGCGGTGGTCGATGGCACCGCCAGCGGAAAGGAGCTCGCGGCACTGCGGAAGTGGTTGAACGAGAGCGAGCCGGCGCGGATGACCTATCTCCGCTACATGGACCTCTCGGCTCAACTCTTCGAGCGCGACCGGTCGCGGGGTGGCGTGCGCCCGGAAGTGCCGGTGACCCCGGGGAGATGGCGCGTGTTGGCGGGGCTCTCGGGGATCGCTGCGGCGGCCTGCCTGGCGCTCGGGATCGGCTTGCTCCTGCGCCCCGCGGATCGCGCGCTCCCCGTCGCGAAGGCTGATGATCTGCCTATGGCCGTCGAGCCGATCCCCACCGGAGAGACGGTGCTGGCGGCGGTGGAGATCTCGGGAAGCATGGTGGGCGATGGACGTTCCTACGCCGCCGTGGAGGCGGAGATCATGCGCCGCCTTCGCGGGCTCGAACCCGGCACCCGTTTCAACGTGGTCGCATTTTCCACCGAGCAGTGGAAGTTTCGGCCCGATCCCGTCTGGGCGACCCCGGCGAACCTTGACGCGGCCGCTTCGTGGCTGGACGCCTACCGCCCCGATGCCGACGGGCATCCCGAGTGGCCGGGCGGCGACTGGCGTTCTTACAAAGGTGGGCGTCACGTCGGTGCGGACATCCCGGGAACCTTCGCCCGCTGTTTCGAGCAGTCGCCCACCCATATCCTCTACGCGGCAGATTGGGTATCCGACCCCGGGACGCCACGGGTGAAAAAACAGACGCTGATCGAGCAGCTCAGGTCCTTGCAGAAGGCGAGCGCGAGCCCCGTGCGTATCGACACGGTGGTCTACGCCGCCGATGCGGACAACCAGTTTCTCGGCGCCCTTTCCAGAGAGAATGGCGGGGAACTTATCGAGGCGGCGAGGCGCGGTGAGTGAAATCGCCGCCGGTAGAACCAGTTTTTTCGGCCCCGCGATGTTTCCGGTCTCAAGATACCGCGTGTGCGGTATTGCTCCTCCAAGCGACCCCCGCACGATGACAAGACAAGCCCCCCGACACCTCTCCCGCCAAATTATCCTTCTCGTGGCGGCAATCGGATTCTCCGGTATCGGCACCGCGTCCGCGACGGTTTCCGGTATCACCGCGATCGAGATCGACCCCCCGGGGGCCGTGGCGGGGCCGGCGACGCTCGCGTCGTTTCTGACCGCCCTCGGCGGCGGAAATACCCTCGCGGGAGCCATCGGGGTCGAGGCCGTCGATTCCGGGTCAATCGATCTGAGCTACTGGGGGGATCCGAACGGGAGCGACCAGGGGGCGGATTCGAATCTGGGTCTCGATGTCAGCACCGGGCACATCAATATCGGCGATGCCGTGAACTACGACTTCGGCCAAGTCATCGACGGCGGCACGCCGGGCGAGGCCAACGATATTTTTCTTGTGGACTTCGGCAGTGCGGACGAGGTGGTCGTCGTCCCCATCGATAGTGGGGGCGTTCCCATCGGAGATTTCATGCTCGTCCTCGATGCCACCGCCTGGGGCGGCGGCGTCGGTGGAATCAGCATCGCGATTTCCGACGGGCGATTCGTCAGCAACAACGTTTTGCGGGGAGTGGCCTTCGATCTCGAAGACTTCCAGGGGAGTGGAACGCTCGCGGGCGTTGCGGGCGTCCGGCTGAGCGGCGCGACGTTCGACCCCGCCGTCGTCGGGTTCTCAGGTGGCGGGCTCGAGCCTTCGGAGATCGAACCCGTCACCGGACTCGTCCTCGTCCCCGATCCGGCGGGCGCGCCCATCACGGGGCCGACTGAAGTCACTGGGTTCATCACGGCGTTGGGATCGACCAGCGGGCTTTCCGGTGCGGAGCAGGCGTTCGCCAATGGCGACGGAAGTATCGAGTTGTCTTACTGGGCCGACCCAGACGGAACCGACCGAGCGGCAGTGTCAGCCAACGGACTGGACGTCTCCACCGGGTTTATCAATGTCGGTGACAGCGTCATCTTCGATTTTGGCTATGACGTTTCCGGAGGCAGCCCGGGGGAGCGCAATGATTTCTTGCTCGTCGACTTCGGTTCGGGGGACGACGTGACGGTCTACCCGGTCGATTTCGAGTTCGAGCGCATCGGCGATTTCCAACTCACCATTCTTGCCTCCAACTGGCCGGATACCGGTGCGATCATGGGGATCCAGATTTCCGACGGGCGCGTGATCACGCCCAATCCGCTCCGGTCGGTCGCCTTCGACGTCAGCGCATTTTCTGGCACAGGGGCGCTGTCGGGCATCTTTGGTTTGGAGATTGCGGGTGCCACCTTCGACCCTTCCGTCGTGGCGTCGACCGCGCCGCGCAGTGCGCTCCCGTTCGTTATCACCTCCCTCGACCACGAGCCGCTCCTCGGTGAGGTGACGCTGCAGTGGC
>CAZKYJ010000794.1:0-3022 GCA_964556355.1 uncultured Verrucomicrobiales bacterium
TGACCGTCGCGTCGGCGCTCCGGTTTTACGCCTCGGAAGAGAACGTGTTTCCGGCGTCGCGACTGCGGGACGTTTTCGTCTACGCGGACGGGCTGCACCCGGTTCTGACGGGACTGCTGGCGGCGTTCGGCGCGGTGATGGCGGCCGGCCTGGCCTGCCGGGGACGCGGCTGGTGGTGGGGGGTGGAGATCCTCCTCGTCCTCGGGTGTTTCCTGACGCACAGCCGCGGGGCCATTCTCTCGCTGGGTGTCGGGATCGCGGCGCTCGTGTTGCTGACTCGCTCCCGGCGGGCGCTCGGGGGGGCGCTGGTGGTGGCCATGGGGTTTCTGACCTACCAGTTTGCTTTCCCCCACCTGGCGGAGCGCGACCCGCTACCGCCCCATGAGGGCGAACGGCTGACCAACCCGTCCGGCGAGCTGGTCGGACGGCGCGACAACGGGAGGTTCCGGCTCTACGAGATTCTTTGGAGCCGGATGGACGGCGGGCTCGAGCGCGTCCTCGGGCGCGGTGCGTGGGCCGACCGATCCGCCGGTCCACCCGACCAGCACTGGGAGGCACCGCACCCGCACAGCGCCGCCTTTTCGACCTTTTACGTAAGCGGAGCGATCGGGTGCCTCGGGCTCGCCCTGCTCGTGGTGGGTGCGGTGCGACGGTGGTGGAAGTCGGGTGCGCCGCCTCTCGTGGGAGCGTTGTTCGCCGGCGGCGTGACCGGCTTGGTCTTCGATGGCGACGCGCTCTTTGGCCTCTGGACGGTTCCGCGAGTCGAGGTTCTCCTCTTTTGGGTGCCGTGGGCACTGATGGTGGGTTCGGCGGTTGACGGGGGCGCGGCGTCGGCGCATGCTGGCGTCGGAAAAAATCCGCCTTCATGAAACTCGACCGACACGAGCTCCCCCACGTTGTGGCGGGGGCATGTATGGAAGTCCACCGCCACCTCGGGCCGGGGCTCGATGCGGGGGCCTACCGCGCGGCGCTGGTCCACGAGTTGCGGATGCGTGAGATCATCTACGAACTGGACAAGCCGCTTGTCATCCACTACAAAGGCCACGAGTTGGCCACCGCGGCGAAGCTCGACCTGGTCGTCGAGGGCCAGATCCTCGTCGTGATCAAAGCGATCGACGAGCTCCTTCCGATGCACAAGGATCAGATGAAAAACCACCTGCGTCTGAGCGGCATGGAAACCGGGTTCCTCGTCAATTTCAACGTCCCCCATCTCCGCTCGAAGGGGCTTAAACGGATCATCGTCTCGAGCTCCGAGCCCTCGTTGCCCTACGAGCGCGGCGACGATCCGGGCGCGGGCGTGGGAACCTCGCGGACGGCCAAAGAAGTCAGGGGGAGCTGACCCTTTCCATCAGCGTGTCGAAGGGCTTGGAGCGGTTGGCGTACGGGGGGTAGCGGTCGTCATCGCCTCCGGCGCCGGGCGGGAGGTAGCGCCAGTGCTTGTACATCCACATCCAGAGCTCGGGGCGTTGGCGAATGGCCTTCTCGTAGACGTCCCAACACCGCTGGGCCACCTCTTGGATGCTGAGCCCCTCGGTGCGGATGGGAGGCTCGGCGACCATCGTGTAGCGCCCGTCCGGTTCGGGAATGCCATAGCAGGGGACGAGGGGAAGGCCGGTGCGGGCCGCGAGTTCGGCGTGCGCGCTCGTCACGCACGTGGCGAGCCCGAAGCAGCGGATGACGGTGGCGGCGCCCGCCGGCTTGACGGTGAGATCCGTGAGAAATGCGGTGTGGCCGCCGGCGCGAAGGTGTTTGAGAAGCCTGATGATGGCGCGGTTCTGGGGGATGATCTGGTTGCCGCTCACACTGCGAAGCCGCGCGAAGATCGGCGTGAGCAGCGGGTTCTTGAAGTCCTGGGCGATGACGAGAAGCGGGTGGCCAGCAAACCCCCACGAGAGGGCGAGCCACTCGAAATTGCCGAAATGGGCGGTGATCCAAATCGAGGGCGGAGGGGCGTCGGCGAACCCGGCACCCCCGCGCACCTCGCGCCGCATATGGTCTTCCCAGGTGCCGCCGACGAGCGCGGGAACCCAGAAAAGATCGATGGCCGTGCGGGCAAAATTCCGGTAGGAAGCGCGGGCGATCTCCTCGACCCGCCCGTCGCTGATCGAGTCCCCGAACGCCGCCCGCAAGTTCTGTTGCGCAGTGGCGCGGCCGTGGCGGTCGAAAAAATACGCGAGCCCGCCAAGGAGCCTGGCGAGGTGGAGGACGGTGCGCCGCCCGAGGAGAGGGACGATCCGTTCCGCGGTGGCGAGGAGGATCCACTCCAGACGGTAGCGGGCGGATTTCAGCGAGAGTGACATAGGGGGACAGCGCAGGAATCGCGTCGCCCGGCGCGAGCGCAAGCGAAATTCGATCGCGGCGGGGCTGCCAGCGGCCGGTTGTGGGAGCGGGGGAAGCATGGTATCGAAAGCGCTCATGAACACGAACTTCCGATCTCTCCTGGCGGTGGCCGCAGCGGCCTGCGCCGTGGCTCTCGCGGGATGCGCCACCAAGCCGGCCGCGTCCCGGGGGACATACTACGTCAAGGCCTATCGCCCGAACAACCCCGCGAACGTCCGTGTCGATATCAGCCTGAAGAACCAGGCCGTCTACGTCATGGAGGGCAGCCGGCCGCTCATGGTCGCGGCCTGCACCGTCGGCACCGCCAAAGACCCCACGCCCAAGGGCACCCACACCATCCGCAGCAAGCAGAAGTATCGCCGCAAACAGACCCAGCCCGGCGCCGGCTATCCCATGGGCTTCTGGTGCGAGTTCTACTCAGCCGCCTACGGCATCCACGCGGGCTGGGTACACCCGCATCCCCGTAGCCATGGCTGCATCCGGCTGCACTTCAACGTCGCCCCCAAATTCTTCGAGCTCGTCCAGGTGGGTACGAAGGTGAACATCCGCGACACCCAGCCACAGGACGCCACTCTCGGGCGCAATATCGAGCGCCCGCAGGACTATGCCGATCCCGAGTTCCCCCCGCACATCCTGAACACGAACAAGATGTTCGAACTCTACAAAGGACCGATTTTCGAAA
>CAZKYJ010000795.1:0-3017 GCA_964556355.1 uncultured Verrucomicrobiales bacterium
GGACGCCGGCCACGAAGTCGGCCACCTCGCCAGTGCGGGGGATCTCGGCCAGGAGATCCACCGGGCGGGGGAGGGGGAGGTTGGTGGCAACGTGCAGATCGGATACTTGGGCAGTCACGGGATGGGGAAGATCGGGATGGCAGAAAAATTTTGGGCGGTATTGATACACGGGTTCCCCGCGATGGCCCGCGAAAGATGGCGAGTGCCGGAGGATGGGGTGCCCCGTGGCGGGCGATTTCCGGCGCGCCTTTTGGCGCGGGCGATTTTTGGGAGCGGGGCTAGGGTGGGGGATGGCTAGCGGGAGGCGAGGGTGAACTATCTGGCGCACGCGGTTTTCGGCAGGGAGACGGACGGGCTGCTTTTCGGCGGATTTCTTGGAGATTTTGTGCGCGGGCGGGTGCGCGACGCTGAGTGGCCACCGGACGTGGGGGCGGGAATCCGCCTCCACCGTGCGATCGACGTGGAGACCGATACCCATCTCGCCTTCCGTAGGTGCCGCCAGCTGATTGGCCCGGAGCGGCACCGGCTTGCGGGGATCATCGTTGATTTGTGCTGGGACCACTGCCTGATCCTCGACTGGGAAGCGTACTGCCCGGCGCTCGACCAAGATGCCTTCATCGACCGTTGCTACCGGGTGGTCGGCCGGTTTCTTGAGGTGCCGGGGATGGTGCTGCCCCCCCATTTCGCGCGGGCGGCACGGGCGATGCGGGAACACGATTGGCTGCGCCGCTACGGGACGATCGAAGGGATGGAAGAGACGTTTTGGCGGGTCTCCCGGCGCGCCGATTATTTGCGACCACTGAAAGAGAGCGCGAGCGACCTGGTCGAATACCTCCCCGAGTTCCGAGCGGGTCTCAAGGCCGTTTTTGCCGATCTCGATCGGGTCACCGTCAGGAGGCAATAAAAAAAGCCGCCGGCAGCGCGATGGCTGCCGGCGGCTCAAGCGAGAACGGGGGGCGGTGCCTACTCGCCAGCCGGCTTTTTGCCGGGCTTTTCGCCCTTCGGCTTACCGCCGCGTTCGGCCATCTTCTTGAAGGCTTCGGTGAGCTCGGCCTTATCGATCTTGCTGTCCTTGTTGGCGTCCATTTTTGCGAAACGCTTGCGGAGCATCTCGGCGTCTTTGCCCTCGTTCGGCTTCGCCTTCTGCCACTCTTCGAAGGTGAGCATAGAGTCGCTGTCCGTGTCGAGTTTGGCGATGAGTGCTTCGGGCGACGGGCGGCCTCTGCCTTCGCCGGTGGGTTTGGCGGGTTTCTTGGCGTCTTCGGCGAGGGCGGCCGTGGCGAGCCCGAAGGTGATGGCACCGGCGATGGCCGTGCCCCGGAGGAGTGCGAATTGGGTTTTCATTGAGCCGTATCAAACCCTGCCGCTTCTCTCCGGGTTGCGCCGCGCCGCAAAAAAAAATGCCGGGCCGGAAGTTCGACTCCCGACCCGGCAAGCTGGAGGGAATCTTTTTGGTCTAGAGCTGCGGCTCGACAGCCTGGCGAAGCTTGATCATGCCGCGGCGAATGCGCGCCTTGATCGTTCCAAGCGGTTGCCGGAGCGATTCGGCAACCTCCAGCTGCGTCATCCCTCCGAAGTAGGCGAGTTCGATGGCCTCGCGCTGGTCGTCGGTGAGTTCGAGGACCGCCTCGCGGACGATATGGCCGGCCTCCTTCGCGTAGACCTCGTCGGAGGAATCCGCCTCTGTGGTGCGGTCGAAGACGTTCGATTCGTCGCGGAACTGATCGGACAGGCGGTAGCGCCGCTGCTTGGAGCGGAGCCTGTCGATGGCTCGGTTGCGGGCCATGGTCGCGATCCACGTCAGCGGCTTGCCGCGCTGGCGGCTGTAGAGGTGGGCTTTCGTCCAGATCTGCGAGAAGACCTCTTGAGCGACGTCTTCCGTGTCCGGAACGTCGTTGAGGACTTTATACACCGTCGAATAGACGAGTCCCGCGAACCGTTCATGGAGTTCCTCGAAGCCAACGGAGTCCCCATCGGCGATCCGGGCGAGCAGTTCGGCGTCGAATTTTTCGTCGGCTTCCTTCTCCTGATCCGTCATCTCTGCACGGGTTTTCATTGTGGTTTTGTATGTCATGATTGGTGCTTTTAAATTTTAGAAGGTGGTGTTCTGGGGGGCTGGCTCAGGCGGCGATCAGCGCGGACGAAAGCCCGGGCGCCGGCTTGTCGTGACGGTTTTGAGCCTCGGTGGCCAGGGCCCTGACATTCAGCAGTTGGATAGCAAGGCGTTCGCTGAGGAATGCGGACTCCCGGATGTAGCGATCGATCTGGCTCACCAGTTCGCTGCAGACGGCGTCTTTGATGGCGTGCTGAGCGTGGAATTTCGATTCGAACGTATCTTCTGTCTTCATATGCCCTTCAAAGACGCTAGTGCCATGCCAACAGGAGGTTGATATCGTTTAACGCATTTATTATGAACATGTTAAGGATAAAATAATTTCTAGAACAATCCCCTTCAGGTTCGATTTCGTGCAAAATGCAAAAGCGATTTTGAGAGCCGACTGTGCAATCTGCATGATCGTGCGGCGCGCTCTGTCTGGTGGTCACTTGCATTCGGTCAAAGCCCCGCTCCCGGTGTGGTTTCCCCGGTGATCGGGAGGCGGGGTAGACCTGTCCCCGCGCCCGTGCGTAGGAAGAGAAGCTATGACGATGAGTGTTGCGGAGGGATCACGGTACGAGGCTCAGCCGGTTGTCGGTGGAGAATCGGTGATGGCACGACTGCGGGCGGGAACGGACAGGGAACACCGGCGAGCGGAAGCTGCGTTCCCGCTGAGCGAAGCGCTACGGAGTCGGGATCGCTACGTGGCCCTGCTCCGTGATCTGCGCGCGATTCATCGTTTTCTCGAGAATTCACTCTGGGGAGCCGCATCCCGGGTCGGCGCTGCCCACCTGGTCGAGGGACGCTCGAAGATCAGCTGGATCGACGCCGATTTGTCGCGGTTGGGTGGTGGCACTGCGAGGGACAAAGCTGATCTCGGCGATCGGCCAGTCCGGCCCGCTGCAGATCTGCGTCCGCGGCA
>CAZKYJ010000796.1:0-3016 GCA_964556355.1 uncultured Verrucomicrobiales bacterium
GGAGCCCGAGGAGGTGGTAGACGGCGCGGATGAGGTCGGAGACGCCGGAGTCGGTGACGCCGATGGCCTCGAGGTATTCTTTGGCCTCTTCCTCGGGGAGTTCGCTGAGTTCTTCCTCGATGCGGGCGGAGATGACGAGCGCTTCGGCCCCGTGGGTGGCCTCGGCGTAGGCTTTCACTTTCGAGACCAGCGGGTGGCCGTCGGGGTTCTCGTGGGCGGCCGCAAGCTCCTCCTCGCTGACGTTGCAGGCGAAGATGGTGCGCTTGTTGGTGAGGAGGCAAAAGTCGGCGAGCACCTTCTTCTCCTCCGGTGAGAGGTCGGCGGTGATGGCGGGGTTCCCGGCGTCGAGGTGCGGGGTGATCTTGTCGATGACCTCGACCTCCGCGACCGATTCCTTGTCGCCGCCCTTCGCTTTCTTGGCGCGCGAGGCGCGGCGCTTCTCCAAGGTGGCGAGGTCGGCGAGGATGAGTTCGGAGTTGATGATCTCGATGTCGCGGGTGGGATCGACCGACCCGAGCTCGTGGATGATCTCGTCGTTCTCGAAACAGCGGACGACCTGGATGATGGCGTCGACCTCGCGGATATTGGCGAGGAATTTGTTGCCGAGACCCTCGCCTTTTGAAGCACCCTCGACGAGGCCGGCGATGTCGACGAACTCGATGGTGGTGGGGATGATTTTCTGCGACTTGGAGATTTTCGAGAGGACGGTGAGCCGCTCGTCGGGGACGACCACGACGCCCTGGTTCGGGTCGATGGTGCAGAAAGGGTAGTTGGCGGCCTCCGCCTTCCGCGTGCGGGTGACAGCGTTGAAGAGGGTGGATTTCCCAACGTTGGGGAGGCCTACGATTCCGGCTTGGAGCATGGGGAAAGGGTGAAGGGTGAAGATTACAAGATCAGTGGTGAGCGGCGGAGGCGGGAGGGCGGCATTCGTTTTAGCGCAGGAGGGGAGGGGACGCGAGGGGAATTGAGGGGAATTCGAGCCGTTGCCAAGTCGGCGCACACGGGCTCTTTTAGCGACCTATGAATCCCCTCATCACGAAGTTTGGCGCGTGGGCAGCGCTGGCCGGTGGTCTCGCCGCCGCCGATTTCCCCGCGGTCTACAACAGCGAGCCAGAATCGGCCGAGGGGCCGCCAGCCGCGGCGGACGCGCTCGGGCAGCTCGGGCTACCGGAGGGGTTCGCGGCGACCGTCTTCGCGGCGGAGCCCGACGTGCAGAACCCGATCGCCATGGCCTGGGATGCGCGCGGGCGACTTTTCGTGGCGGAAAACTACACCTACGCCGAACGGCAAAAGCGGCTCGACATGGATCTTCGCGATCGGATTCTGATCTTCGAGGACACCGACGGCGACGGCGTGGCGGACTCGCGGAAGGTGTTCACCGACGAGGTGCAAGTGCTCACGAGCGTGGAGGTCGGGTTCGGCGGGGTCTGGGCGATGGCACCGCCAAACGTCCTCTTTTTTCCCGATGCGGACGGCGACGACGTGCCGGACGGGCCGCCGGAGGTGGTGCTCGATGGGTTTACGGTCGCGGATGCGAACTACCACAATTTTGCCAACGGATTGCGCTGGGGACCGGACGGCTGGCTTTACGGGCGCTGCGGCGGCTCGTGCCCGGGCGAGATCGGGGTGCCCGGCACCCCGGCGGCGGCGCGGGTTCCGCTGCACGGCGGGATCTGGCGCTACCACCCGCAGCGGAAGTCGTTCGAGGTGCTGACCCACGGCACGACGAACCCGTGGGGGCATGATTGGAACGCCGAGGGCGAGATGTTTTTTGTCAATACGGTGAACGGGCACCTCTGGCACCTCATCCCCGGCGCGCACCTGAAGCGCCCGTTCAGCTCCAGCCCGAACCGGCGAGTCTACGAGCCGATCGACCAGCACGCCGACCACTACCATTTCGACACGGGGAAGCAGTGGATGGAGTCGCGCGACGGGAAGGCGGACGCGTTCGGAGGAGGTCACTGCCACCAGGGGGCGATGATCTACCAGGGAACGAACTGGCCGGCGGAATGGCGGGGCAAGCTGCTCACCATGAACCTGCACGGGCGCCGGGCGAACGTCGAACAACTGGTGCGCGAGGGCAGCGGCTACGTGGGCAAGCACGAAGGCGACACCCTCGTTTCCGGAGACCCGTGGTTCCGCGGGCTCGACATCGGTGCCGGGCCGGACGGCGGCGTGTTCGTCCTCGATTGGAGCGACGTGGGCGAGTGCCACGAGCATACTGGCGTCCACCGGACGAGCGGGCGGATCTACAAAATCACGGCGGGCGGAGCCACGGGCGGGGTGCCGGATCTCGCCGGGTCGTCGAACCGCGAGCTCGCCGAGCGGCAAACCGCTCCGGAAGAATGGACCGTCCGCCAGGCGCGGCGGATCCTCCGCGAACGGTCGGTGGCCGGGCAGGATATGGCGGATGCGGCCGAGGTATTGCGGGCCGGGCTGGTCGGCGGAACCGGCGCGCCGGCGCGGCTCCGCTGCCTCTGGGCACTGGGGGCGATCGGCGCCGCGGACACGGCAATGCTCACCGATCTCTTGGCCGACGAGAACGACCACCTGCGCGTCTGGGCGATCCGGCTGCTCACCGATGCCCAGTCGATCGATACCATTTACGGCCCCGGTAGCCGGCCCGCGCCGGAGCTCGATGGAGAATTGCTCCGCACCTTTGCGGCCATGGCCGCCGAGGATCCGTCGGCCATGGTGCGGCTAGCGCTGGCCTCGACCTTGCAGCGGCTGCCGGTGGCGCAGCGTCCGGTGTTGGCCGCGCCGCTGCTCGCCCATGGCGAAGACGCCGACGATCACAACCTGCCCCTCCTCATCTGGTACGGGCTGATCCCTTTGGCCGAGAGCGATCCCGGTGCCCTGGCCGAACTGGCGGCGGCATCCGCGCTGCCGACCGTGCGCACGTTTGCCGCCCGTCGGCTCGGCGAGGATATCGAGACGAACCCGGGGGCGCTCGACCAGTTGCTCGCCGCCAGCGCCGCCGCCGACGAGGCGGTGCGGCGTGACATAGTGACCGGCC
>CAZKYJ010000797.1:0-3015 GCA_964556355.1 uncultured Verrucomicrobiales bacterium
CAAGATTTACTTCGATTCGCGTTGACAGTGTTTTTTAGAACGTCTACCGCATTCAGCGGCGAAGCTCGCATCCAAACATAAAACGCTACCCCCAAATCATGAACAAAGCTGAACTCATCGATGCCGTCCAGGCCCAACTGGGCGGAGACGCAACCAAGAAATGTGCCCAAGACGCCGTCGCCGCGGTGCTCGACAGTATCGCCAAAGGGATCAAGGAAGATCAGACCGTGCAGGTCATCGGATTTGGAACTTTCAAAGTGAGCCATCGTGCCGCGCGCAAAGGGAGAAACCCCAAGACCGGCGAGGAGATGACCATCAACGCGTCCAAGGGGGTGCGTTTCGCGCCCTCGGCCAATCTCAAGGCGAGCCTCTGAGCCCGACTCCGATCGTCTCCGATCAAACTTGTCGACCCGCCCGCTGCCCCGAGCGCGGCGGGTCGTTGCTTTTCCGGGAATCGGCAGCAACCGGCCTAGACAGGAGGGGGCGCCGCGTGTCCATTCCCAGCCCTTCACGCACCCGCCATGACCGCCCACGAGATCTTTCAGAGAGCCAGTCCCGAACGCAGCGCCGAGGTTCTTCGCTATTTCCGCGAGAACGAGCGAGAAGCCTACCGCTCCGCCCTTTCCAGCCTCGCGGCCCAGCGGAAGCTCCGGCCCGTCTTCATCCAAAAGAAGACCGCCGATGCTCAGATCGCGTGGATCGTTGGGATGCTCAAGATCAAGGGGAACGAGGCATTGGGCGCCCAGCTCCTCCAGATCTGGCTGATGAAGGGGCAGCCCGCTCTGCTCATCGCATTTCTCGACGAAGCCGGGATCGCCCACGATGGCGAAGGGGGCGTCGATGACCTCCCCGAGACGCTCGATCAGGCGAAAGTCACGGCTGGGGTCGACAGAGTACTGGCCGACTTCCCAGCCGATCTCGTGGCCATCTACCTCCACGTCTTCCAGCACCAGCGTCCTGGTGGCTGGCCTGAGATCGCGCACGAGCTGGCGACCCGCGATGCGTTGAAGCTCGGGTAGCCGGTTCGCTGAGCCGCGGCGGGCCAGGAGGGGGAGGGTTCCCGGTTTTCCTGCGGCGGGGCCGGCGGGATTTGATGGGGTGCGGTCGCGACCGGGCCGGTCTGCGGATCGCGTGCCCACCGGCGGTTCCGGAACGGATTCCCGTTCACCCCCGCGCTGCGGCGGCGAAAACGTGCTCCAAGGCATCGAGCACGCCAAGCCCTGCCGGCCGCTCTGCCACGATCCCGCCGGCTTCCCGCACGGCGGTTTTTACCGCGTCCGCAGCGTTCGAGGGGCATGCGAAGTGCTTGGCGTGGCGCCCGTCGAGCATCGAGAGATCGTTGTAGTTGTCGCCGGCGGCGAAGACGCGGTCCGGCGTCAGTTTGAGGTGCTCGGTCAGGTGGGCGATCACCGACCCCTTGCTGTAGCCGGAGTGGCTAAAACGGAGGTAGACGGTATTGCGCTCGTAGCCGATGCCGGGGACTTTCGGCATCTGCGCGTGCAAGAAGCCGCAGATGGCGTCCATCTCCTCGTCGCTCGTGGCCACGATTCCGGCCGGCTCCTCGGGGGTCTCGATGTAGCGTGCCCGCGTTTCGGTGAGCACGTGGTTCTTCACCCGCTTGAAGAAGCGCGCGTTCGCCTTGAAGAGCCGGCGGTGGTCTTTCGCGCAGCGGGCGTTCCATCTGCCGACCGGCACGTAGCGGTTGAAGGCCGTGCGTCCGAAGAGGTCCCGCTCGCTGGATATGATGTAGTCTGGCGGCTGGCTGATCCCGTTTTGCGTCAGGCCGTGCACCGCCTGGAAGAGGCTGCGACCGGTGGCGATCGCCCACGCGGTCCCCTTGTTGCGGAGCTGGGCAAGGCAGGCGCCCAGCTCGGCCGGGAAGGGCGGATCCATCGCGGGATCGACCAGCGTCCCGTCGAAGTCGGTGCAGATGAGCGATGTGAATTGCGGCTTCGCCACCGTGGAGATCTAGAGTTCGATTACGTGAAGGGATGGACAGTGCGGCGTCGGAGCGCGCGCCTTCCGTTACCGGCTCCGACCGATCGATTCAAATTTGAAATCGCCCCCGCGGCTCGCTACCCTGTTGGCCGATCATGAAATCCGCTTACGAACTCGCGATGGAACGTCTCGCCGGAGACTCGCCCGAACCCGCCCTTTCGGACGAGCAGCGGGGCGTGCTCGCCGCGATCGACGAGCGGTTCCGAGCCAAAATCGCCGAACGCGAGGTCTTTCTGAGCTCGCTCATCGCGGCGGCCCAGGCCAAGCAGGACTTCTACGAACTCAGCCAGCTGGAAGAGCAAAAGCGCCGGGATTTGGCCAATTTGCACTCGCAGTGCGAGTCCGAGAAAGAGGCGGCACGGGCAAATTTCTAGGCCTCCTACCCGCCTGGTGAGAGCCGTCTTCCCGATAGTATTATAAAAATTACAGAAAACCGTTGTAATCTACGGTTGGTATGTTTAAATTTACAGCTATCAAGAATGAACCTTTAATGCCCCACGAATGATCACCATGAAAGTCAAAATTGCACTCGCAACGGGAGGAGCTGGAATCATCTTAGCACTTGTCGGTCAAGCCCACGCGGGTGAGATGCGCATGGCACCTCCGGCCATGGGGATTCCGGCGATCAAGCCGGTGTGCGATACATTCGACGCCTCCTCGCTTGGCTTTGATGTCTTCGGAGTGGCGGTGATTCCGTCGGACGACATGTTCGATGCCTCCGCGGGCGGGGGGCTCGGGGTGACGAGCTACCTCAACAGCCATCTCGGCTTCAGTGGCAATGCCTACTGGTGGAACGACGGGGATAGTGCGGTCACTTCCATCACCGGGAATATCATCCTCCGCTTTCCCATCCGCAGCTGCTGCATCGCCCCCTACGTCACGGCGGGTCTCGGAGGGCACTTCAACTCGGTCAACCAGTTCACCACGCAAGTCGGTGCGGGGGTCGAGTTCGCCGTGCCGCACGTCACCGACTGGATGTTCTTTGCCGAGGGCACCTACACCTTCGCCGACACCACG
>CAZKYJ010000798.1:0-3006 GCA_964556355.1 uncultured Verrucomicrobiales bacterium
GAGATCAGGAACTAGGCCAGTCCAGCCCTCAGCACCCTCACGAAATTCCCGTGCGCGATACGGCGGAGGTCCGCCTCCGAATACCCCCGCCCGGACAAGCAGTCGAGGACCCTCGGGAGCTCGCCGATCGAGTCGAAACCCAGCGGGACTTGTTCGGTACCGAACCCGCCGTCGAGATCCGTGCCGAGCCCGACATGCTCGGCGTTGCCCAGCAGCTGGCAGATGTGATCGATGTGATCGACCGCATCCTCCAGCGTGATCCCGGCACCCTCCGGCGTGGTCTCCCCCCGTACCCAACCGGGCACGATCATCCACGCGTCGAAGGCGAGCCCGATGGCTCCGTCCCGTTGCGCGATGGCGAGGATCTGCCCGTCCGAGAGCTGGCGGGGGTCATCGGCGAGAGCGCGGCAGTTGTGGTGGCTTGCCCAGACGCGCCCCCCGAAGCAGTCGAGCGCGTCCCAGAAACTCCGGTCGCAAAGGTGGGTCAGATCAAGGATCAGCCCGAGCCGGTCCATCTCGCGGACCAGCTCCTTCCCCTTCCTCGACAGCGGGCCGCTCCGGTCATGCCCGAGGGCATAGCGCCCGGTTCCATAGTGCGCCGGGCCGAGCGCCCGCAACCCGTATCCATAGGCCGTTTCAAGATCGGCGAGCGTACGGATCGAATCGGATCCCTCAAGGCTGAGAACGTAGCCGATCGGCGTCGCGGCGGGATCGGCCGTCCAGTCCGCGAGCTGGGAATCCAGTTCGGCGGCGCTGCGGATCGGGCGCATCTCTCCAGCATCCTCCATCGCGCGATACCAGGCGAGCTGCCCTTGCGTCATCGCCCACGCCTGGGCGGGCGAAGCCCACGAGGCCACGGGGCCGGGCGGCTGCATGCAGCCGCCGATCTGCGTGGCCACGCACAGCCCGATTCCCGCCCGACGCATCTCTTCGAAGCAAACCGTGCCCCGCCCCCGTCCCGCCAGATCGGTCATCCCCGTCTCTCGAGCACGGATTTCATCCAGCGTTCGCCGCAGGTCGCGATTGTACTCCAGCGCGTTGAGACTCAGGTCGAGGTGGGCGTCGAGCAGCAGCATCGTGGTCAGGCAAGGTGTCGATACGCTGCCTGGAGTCCAGCGAGGGTCATCGTTTCTGCGCAATGGCTCTCCGCGCCCGCACCGAACTCGCAGAGTGCACGCGCATAGGCACCCGCGGGTTCGGGGGCGCCGATGATGGCGACCTTACCCCGCTCCCAGTGGGCGCGTGTGGCCGCCAGTTCCACCCCGATCAGATACCCGGAAAGGCGCGACCGGCCGGTCGCCCCACCGGATCCGTGCAGCAACCAATCTGCCCGGATCGAAAAAAGCAATCCCGCGACCGACTCCGGTGCGGCCAAGGCCGCCGCCACCGCATCGAGGAAGTCCCCCGGGTCCCAACCTTCATCCGCGACGGAAAAACGCAGCACCGAATCGCGCGCCAGCAGGCCGAAGAGTTCGCCGGTCAGGAAGGTAGCGAACGACCGGATCTTGCCGCCGCTGACGTGCACCCATTTGCAATGGGTTCCCGGCAGACAAACGACCCCGTCGAAATCGGGTCGGGTCGCCAACAGACCGGCGACCTGGGTTTCCTCCCCGCGCATCACGTCCGCCGGGCACTCCTGTTTGACCCCTGGGCAAAGCAACACCCGCATACGCCGATCCGAAACCGGTGCCGCGACCGGCTTCCCCCAAGGGCGGCAGGGTGCATCCCGATACGGCACTTCGATCCACCCCTGCCTCGATCCGACCATGCCGCAGCCGAGGATTGCGCACCTCCCACCCGACGGTGGCAACCAGGGGCCGACCACCTCCAGGAGAGCGGGCTCGAACCCCCCGGGCTCCAGCGACGACATCCCCAGCGGGGAAGCGGCGCGCCCCAGGATCGCGCCGTCCGCCGACACCGCCCAAGCACGCAGTGCAGTCGTCCCCCAGTCGATGGCAATCCATTCCGGCCCCGTCATCGTTGCTTGCCTCGCTTCATAAAAAACCAAGGGTAAAAAAGTTGGGGAGGACGATTCGGAATCTGTGGGGTGCAGGCTGCACTGCTACAAATGATTACCGAGGCAGATGCCGACTTGGAGTGAGATTGTGGAAGCTCCGACTGGATGCCAATCTCCATTTTGCACTGGTCTCCTCAAGAATCGAACAGGGAAGGCTGTCACGTCTGCTTGAATACTGCGGGCGCGCTCCCCGTCGGCACCGCTTAACACTCCCCTCTCATCAGCACAGATTCCACGACCACTCGTGGGGCTACAATCCCTCCATCCTTCGAAGCGATTATTCTCTTGCATCCGCGGACGCGATTTCACAATAATCAGGCGTCCTCGCCCCCTTCAGCTTTGTCTGATCCGACCGGGGTGACAATCGGCAGAATTCAGTCAGGAGACGATCACCATGGCTTCCCGCCTTCCGCCCGGTTCCACCGTTCCAGATCTACTCAACTAGACCCACAGGCTCCGGTCCAGCGTCCGGTACTGGATAGCCTCGAGGACATGATCCGACGCGATGGTCTCCCGGCCCGCCAGATCCGCCAGCGTCCGCGCCACCTTCAAGATCCGGTCATGCGCCCGCGCGCTGAAGTTCAACTCGCTCATGGCCTGTTCGAGGAGGCCGCCCGACTCGGCGTCGATCTGGCAGAACTCGGCCATCATTTTCGGAGACATCTGGGCGTTGTGCACCGGAGGTCCGCCGGGGTTCGCCCAGCGGAAGCGCTCGCGCTGCACGCTCCTCGCAGCCTCCACCCGGGCGCGCACCACCTCCGAAGTCTCGCCCGTGGAGTCGCCTGACAGCTCTTGGTAGTCGACGGTCGGGACTTCGACATGCAGGTCGACACGGTCGAGCAGCGGCCCGCTGATGCGCTGGCGGTACTTGCTCACCAGGTTGGGCGAGCAGCGGCACTCGCGCCGCACGTCCCCGTGGTAGCCACACGGGCATGGGTTCATGGCCGCGACCAGCATGAAGCGCGCGGGGAAGGTCATGGTACCGGCGG
>CAZKYJ010000799.1:0-3006 GCA_964556355.1 uncultured Verrucomicrobiales bacterium
GCAGCTCCAGCGTCAATTTCCGCTTCGTTCCCGCCGACGAAATCCCCCTCATCGACGGACTCTCCTTCGGCTGGGCGATCCGTTTCGACACCGCGCGCGACTCGGTTGCGCTGTCCGAGACCTTCATCCTCCCCGAGGGAGGTGGCCCTTGGTCGACTGAAACGGGAAGGACAATCTCCGAGGACGGTCGGGCCGCCACCACCGAGTACCAATACCGAAACCTGTGGGACTGGGTTCACCGCAGCTGGGAACTCGAGGGCACAGACCGTCCGGGCAAGCACATATTTGAGATCCGCTTCGAAGACGAACTGATCGCCACGCTCCCGTTCACCACGGTTACGCCATCAAAGTAAGAATGGCTCGGGACACGATCAAGATCATCGGCGCGCGCCAGCACAACCTTCGGTGTCTAAACCTCGAGATCCCCCGGGACCAGCTCGTCGTGATCACCGGGATGAGCGGTTCGGGGAAGTCGTCCCTCGCGTTTGATACCCTCTACGCCGAGGGACAACGCCGCTACGTCGAAAGCCTTTCCGCCTACGCGCGGCAGTTCCTCGACCGGCTCGAAAAGCCCGACGTCGATTTTATTGAAGGCCTCTCCCCAGCCATCGCCATCGAGCAGCGCACGTCCGCACCCAACCCTCGGTCGACGGTCGCGACGGCTACCGAGATCTACGACTACCTCCGCGTGCTCTACGCGTCGGCAGGGCAGCCGCACGATCCGGAAACCGGTGCCGTCATCACCCGGCGCACCGCCCCGTCGATCGCCGCCGAGATCGCCGCGCTCCCCCTGCGGACGAAACTCATGCTCCTCGCGCCGGTCGTCACGGACGAGTCGGGCGATTTCCGGCACGTGTTCGAGCGGCTCCAGAAGCAGGGATTCGTCCGCGTTCGCATCGACGGGGAGATCCGCGAACTCGAGGACGAACCGCTCAGGCTGGACAAGAACGTCGAGCACCGCATCGAGGTTGTCGTGGACCGGCTCGTCGTGCGCGAGGGCATCGGCTCGCGCCTGCTCGATTCGCTCAATACCGCGCTCACGCTTTCCCGCACCGACGTCGTCTTTCTCGTCCAGCCCCCCGGTGCGGAAATGTGGGAGGAACTCGCCTTCACCACCGCCTTCGCCAATCCTCAGACCGGCTTCCGCATGGCCGAACTCAACCCGCGGCTCTTCTCGTTCAACAGCCACGCCGGCGCCTGCCCGACCTGCCACGGGCTCGGCACGGTCATGGTCTGCGACCCCGATCTTTTCGTTCCCGACCCGTCGAAAACGATTGCCGATGGCGCCGTCCGCACCTGGTGGTCGGCCAACAAAAAGCTTCGCGCGGTCCAAGATCGCGGGATCCTGGCCCTCCTCGCGCACTTCAAGATCCCGTCCGATACCCCGTACCGGAAGATTCCCGAAGATGTCCGCCACGCCCTCTTCTACGGCACCGGCAAGACCCCGGTGCAGAGAAAGCCGTTCGAGGGACTCGCGGTGCAAGCCGAACGCCTCCACGAGACCAGCGACAGCGAGATCACCCGGCGCAACGTCCGCCGATTTCTCGCCGCCCGGACCTGTCCTGCCTGCGGCGGCCAACGGCTCAAGCCGGAAGTGCTCGCCGTCTCGCTGACCGGGGCGGGCGGCGCCGAACTCGGCATCCACGAGTTCGTCACCCTGCCGGTCGAGGAAGCGATCGCCTGGCTCGATGGCCTCGAGCTCAGCGATCAGCAGAAACGGGTCTGCGCCGAGGTGGTCACCGAGATCCGCGCGCGGCTCGGATTCTTGGACAAAGTCGGGCTCGGCTACCTCACCCTCGACCGCGAGAGCGCCACGCTCTCCGGCGGCGAGGCGCAGCGCATCCGGCTCGCCAGCCAGATCGGCTCCGGTCTCACCGGTGTGCTCTACGTCCTCGACGAGCCAAGCATCGGGCTCCACCAACACGACAACGCCCGGCTCGTCGAAACCCTGTTCTACCTCCGCGACCTCGGGAACTCGGTCATCGTCGTCGAGCACGACGAGGAGACCATCCGCGCCGCCGACCACCTCCTCGACCTCGGCCCCGCCGCCGGCCCCCACGGGGGCCAGATCATGGCGCAGGGTACCCCGGCCGAAGTCGCGGCGACCCCCGGTAGCCCGACCGGGCGCTACCTGTCCGGCGAGTTCAAGATCAACGTCCCCAAGATCCGCACGACGCCGGGTGCGGGCTGGCTCACCGTCGGGGGCGCCGCCGAAAACAACCTGCGCAACATCGACGTCCGTTTCCCCGTCGGGCTCATCACCTGCGTCACCGGCGCGTCGGGCAGCGGGAAATCGACCCTCGTCGATACCATCTTGATGCGGGCGCTCTTCCGGTTCTTCTACCGTGCGAAAGCCACCCCCGGAAAACATCGGGAAATCACCGGGCTCGACCACTTCGACAAAGCTATCGTCATCGACCAGTCCCCGATCGGGCGGAGCCCCCGGTCGAACCCGACCACCTACGTCGGCGCCTTCGACCCGATCCGGAAGCTCTACTCCCAGCTGCCGGCAGCCAAGATCCGCGGCTATGGCCCGGGACACTTCTCGTTCAACGTCGAGGGCGGGCGCTGCGAGAGCTGCAAGGGCGACGGAGCCATCAAGATCGACATGCACTTCCTTTCCGATGTCTACGTTACCTGCGAGGCCTGCGAGGGACAGCGCTTCAATACGGAGACGCTGGAGATCACCTTCAAAGGCAAGAATATCGCGGAAGTTCTCGGCCTCACCGTCGAGGAAGGTGCCCGCTTTTTTGCCAAGGTTCCCGCCATCGCCGAAAGGCTCCGCATGCTCTGCGAGGTCGGCCTCGGTTACCTCCACCTCGGCCAGGCGGCCACCACCCTCTCCGGCGGCGAGGCCCAGCGCGTCAAACTCGCCGCCGAACTCGGCAAGCGTGCCACCGGCCAGACCCTCTACCTCCTCGACGAGCCGACCACCGGCCTGCACTTTGCCGACATCGACACCTTGCTGGCCGTCGTCTACCGCCTCCGCGACGCTGGCAACACCCT
>CAZKYJ010000800.1:0-3001 GCA_964556355.1 uncultured Verrucomicrobiales bacterium
TCGGATCGCCCCACGTTTTGTGGCTGAAAGTGTGCACCTCCTTGACTTTGCCGATCGCCCCGGAGTGGGTCAGGGCGACCCCGTGGCGCTCGGTGAAAGCGGAGGAGACCTGGATGCCCATCTGGGTGACGAGCTGCTTTTCGGCGGCGCGCTCCTTCAGGCCCCGGCATTCGGCGAGGTTTTGTGCGAGGGGTTTCTGCCCGTAGACATGCTTGCCCATGGCCATCGCGGCCATGCCGACCGGGCCGTGCATGTGGTCGGGCGTGGTCACATTGACGGAATCGATCTTGTCGCCTTCGCTGGCGAGAAGTTCGCGCCAGTCTTGGTAGACGCGGACGTCGGGGAAGCGCTCTTTGACCTGGGCAAAATTCCGGGTATCGACATCGGCGACGGCGACGAGCTGGAACTTTTCGTGGCGGGCGAGGCTTTGGATATCGCTCCAGGCCATCCCGGAAGCGCCGATGCTGGCGTGCTGGAGCATCCCGTTCGGGGAGGCGGCGCGGAGGCCGGAGGTGGCGAATGGGAGCGAGGCGCCAGCGATGCCGGCGGATTTGAGGAAGTGGCGTCTGTTCATGAGGGATGATCGGGGGGATTCGGGTGGTCTGGCAGAGTTACGGGGCGAGGTACGGCGAGGTTTCAAGCCGCGTGCACCGCGGGGGTATTTGCACTAGACTGAACCACTATGGCAGACCCCGCAGCAGAAATGTCCTACCTCGGCGAGAATATCGGATTCGGTCTCGTGACCTACCAGTGGGGGCGCGACTGGGACCTCCCCACGCTCATCGCCAACTGTGAGGCGGCGGGAGTCGGCGCCGTCGAACTCCGCACCACCCACGCCCACGGCGTCGAGCCGAGCCTCGATGCCGCGGCGCGCGCCGAGATCAAGCAGCGGTTCGCCATGTCGCCGGTGCGTTGCCTCGGTCCCGGGAGCAACGAGAACTTCGACAGTCCTGATCCCGATAAATTGAGGGCCGCCATCGCGACGACCGAAGAGTTCCTCAAACTCAGCCACGACATCGGCGGCAGCGGCGTCAAAGTGAAGCCCGACAGTTTCCACGAGGGCGTCCCCCACGACCAGACGATCGAGCAGATCGGCAAATCGCTCGCCCAGCTCGGCGACGTGGCCATGGGGCTCGGTCAGGAGATCCGCCTCGAGGTGCATGGGAAGTGCAGCGAACTCCCGACCATCGCGAAGATCATGGAGGTGGCCGATCACCCGCAGGTCGTCGTCTGCTGGAACTCGAACCCGGAGGATCTGGGGGGGGAGGGGCTCGAGGCCAACTTCGCCATGGTTCTCGACAAGCTCGGGAAGACGGTGCACGTGCGCGAGTTCAACGTCGGCGCCTACCCGTATCCGAAACTCATCGAGATGCTCGTGGCCGCCGACTACGACGGCTACATCTGCATGGAGGCGCGCACCGAACCGGAGGATCGGGTGCGTGCGCTGACGGAGCAGCGGGAGATCTTCGACAAGATGCTGCGGGCGGCACGGGTGGCCGCGCTGTAAGTTCATGGCGCTTTGAACCACGGGAAGTGAGCGTCGACCACCGATGGGTTTTCTCATCCCGCCGTTCCTTGGAATCCTCGGAATCTCGCTTGGTCTCGGCGCTTACTTTTGCGCCGAGATTTTTTTAAACCGGGGAGCGCGCATTTTCGTCGTGAGTGGAGCGATTACGTTGATCTCCATCTCGCTCCTTCATTTGAAGAACCTTGGGAGTCAGTAGGTCGGTTTCTATCTTCTCCACGACGTCAAGAATCTACTAATCACGGTGGGTGCGTCGTTCTGCCGCGGCGAGGGAGAACAGGGGCAGAAGGTGCCTGAGGAACATCGGAGGGCGCTGGCGTCGCTCGATCGGCAAAAGCTCCACGAGCGGATTTGGGATCTCACAGATGGGTTGTCGGAATCAGATGATTGAGTTCTGCGCTACTTCGCCAGCGCCTCCCAGAGGCGCGGCGTCATGATCGCGCTCTCGCTCATCCAGACGGCCGCGGCCTCGGGCTCCCGCTTCATGTATTCGCGGATTCCTTTCTCGACCGAGCCGTGGCGCAGATCGGGTGCCGAGATGTCCGACGCCCAGGTGATGGCGGCCACGGGATCCTCGTCAAAGGTCGCCATGGCGAGGGCGACGATGCCTTGGTCCCGGCTCGCACCGGCCGGCTGCCGGCCGAGCCACGACGAGGCGGACGCGGGATCTTGCTCTGTCCAGCGGTAGACTGTCCGACGCATGCCGTCGTTTTTCCCCTCGCTTTCGGGCTGCCGGGCGACCCAGCTGGCGGCTTCGGCTGGTGACTTCTGGGCATAGGCACCGGCCACCGGGCCGATGGCGCTCCCGCGTTCGTCTTCGGGGAGGGAGTCGACAAAGTCCGCCGCCTTCTCCGGTTCCGCTTGTGCCCAGCCGTCGAGGGCGTCGCCGAGGGCGCGATTCCGGTCGTCGCCGCTGAGCGATTGCGCCCACTCGAGGGCGGCTTCCGGCGCGCGTTGCGCCCACGAGTTGGCGATGGTGCCCAAGAGCTTCTCGCGGTCTTCACCGCCCTGGAGTTCCAAAGCGAGGGAGGCGGCACGGGCGGGCTCGGTGGCGGCGAGGGTGCCGAGTGCACCGTGGTAGGCGCCGCCGCGCTGGTCGTCGGGGAGCGACTCCGCCCAAGCGACTGCAGCGTCGGTGTCTTGGCGCACCAGCTCGCGGCTGATGGTGCCGGAAAGGATGTGACCCATCCACGGCTGCCGGGCGATCTCATTGTCTGGGTCGGCCAGCCACTCCTGGGCGCGTTGCGGATCGACCGAGGCGAGGCCGCCGAGAATATTGGCTGCGTCGCCCCCGCGCTGTTTCATCGGGACGTCCTCCAAGCTGTCGAAAGCGGCATCGGGGTCGAGCATGCCCCAGCGCCCCAGCAATACCTGGCGCACCAGTTTTGCTTCGGGATCCCAGTCCGGTCGGCTCTCGCGGATGTCGCGGAGGACGGATTCGAACTGGCTGGGATCGAGGAATTCGGCGAAGGCGAT
>CAZKYJ010000801.1:0-3000 GCA_964556355.1 uncultured Verrucomicrobiales bacterium
GGTGCCCGTCGCCCCGACCCGCCCGACGACGTCGCCGACGGCGACCGCCTGCCCGACGCCGACGTCGATCGCGGACTGGTGCGCGTACCGCGTCTCCAGCCCGTTCGCGTGCTCGACGACGGCCAGCCGGGCGACCCCGTGTTCGACCTGAGCGTCCTGCAGGACGGCGTCGTGGTCGAGAGCTTCGCCGGGCTGACGCTCACCGACGGACCGACGAACGTGGAATCCACCCTCACCGAGTCATCGACGAGGGTGAAGGTGGCGGCCGGATCATCGTCGGTCTGGCTCGTCCCCTCGTCAGGGTAGTAGGTGCCTCCTGCGATCACGATGGAAACGCCATTGCTTGCCACGGCGAGGGCGTCTTGCAGGAAGGTGAACGCATCGGCCCAGGAGCTTCCGTCCTGGGCGCTCGTGTCAGGTGCCCCGGCATCGACGAAGATCGGCGCCTGGAATTCGTAGGGCCCCAGATCGACGCGGACCTCGCCATCCCCGTCGGCATCGACAAAACGGAGATTGCCCGCGAGGTCGGTCGAATCCGAGGGAGAGAAGATGCGGTAGCCGGCATCGATGGCCGGCGAACCGGGGCGGAGGCGTAGGTCTCCGTAGTCGGTGATGCCGTCGAAGTTGGGGGTGCGCACGAAGAGCGGGTCGGTGGCTCCGGGTTCGTCCTCGATAAGGTTGTCCTCCCCGGTGAAGGCACCCGCAATCTGTGGGCCGGTGGTCGCGGTGTTTCCCCAAATGATCGAATCGTTGACGACGAGTGAGCCGGATCGCGCGTCGATGGCTCCGCCGAAGCCCTGCACGCTCTCCACCCGGTTGGCGGCGAAGGTGCAGAGGCGGATGTGGAGCTCGCCCGAACTGACGATGGCGCCGCCTCTGTTGGTGTCACCGCTTTCATCAGGGCTGGTCCGGTTGCCGACAAACACACTTTGGGTAACCGCCAGGTGGGAGTTCGTAGTGATGGCTCCGCCCGCCTCGGATCCGTTCCCCTCGAAGATGCAATCGTCGACGGTAGCTGACGTGTTGTGTAGCTGAATGCCACCGCCGAAATCGGCGAAGTTTCTTCCGAAGTTACAGCGCGCGAAGCTTGCGGTGGAAAGTTCGATCCGGGCACCTCCTCCGCCTTCCGAGCTGTTGTGCTCGAACGTGCAATCGGTAAACGCCAGTTCCGACTGGTAGCCGTAGACTCCCCCACCATCGGAGGCGTCGTTGTCAACGAATCGGCAGCCGACAAAGGACGGGCAGGAGCGATGGGCATAGACGCCACCCCCGCACCGGCGCGCGCGGTTGTTATCGAAAATGCAGTTGGCGACATGGACTTCCGTGTCCTCATCGCAGAACAGTCCACCGCCATGACCGTCGTCCCTCGGGTCCATCGCTCGGGCGTCCCCACCGGCGATGGTGACCCCGTCGAGCACGGTCGACGAGTCATTGCCGCTGCTGGTGACGACGTGATAGGAATTGGAGAACGGGCCTTGGGTCTGGGTGGCGTCGTTCTGATCGATATCGCCGGAAAGCACGACGGGATTGGCGGCGAAGTCGCGCTGTGTGAGGTCAGTCTCACCACTGGCGAACCCGCCGTAGATGGCGACTCCGGACACGAGGGTGAAAGTCGCGTTCTGATCGCCATCCGTCCGCCCTTCGCCTTCGTCCGGGTAGTAAATCCCATCGGCGATCCAGATTTCGTCGCCGGCGACCGCTGCGGCGAGCGCGTCTTGCAGCAGCGGGTAGGCATCCGGCCAGGTAGTGCCATCGGCGTTGCCCCTGGCTTCGTGATCGACGTGGATCGTGCGGGCGGAGGCGGCTAGCGCGAGGCTGTTGGCGATGGCCAGTGCCGCGAGAATCTTGGCGGCACGCGCCACTGGCGAGGGGGAGGCGGGGGGGCAGTACGGCATGGACCTATGATGCACCGCGGGGTTGCTCTGTCCTCTGCTGCTCACAGCCAGTGCTGTCCTGCAAGCGCTACGAACACCCTTTCAAAGCAGGGGTGCAATGTCAAGGAAAAATAGCCGATACCGGTAAGGGTATTCCCCACGGATTGCGGGTGAGCGCGGCTGCGAATCTACCGGAACCGCGGCGCCGGGAAAACCAACGGGCTGCGTATCGGAGTCGCCCGACATACGCCGCAGGACGACCAGATGAAATGACTAAATCGCTAATGCGGAGCTGGGGAGCATTGGCCTCGACCGAAGGCGACCAGCCGCGAGGTCGATGTCGAGCCGGGGCTCAGCGTTCCCGGGGGCGGATGTTTCAGGGGACGGTTAGCGCGCCAGGCTTCGCCTCTAGTTTGGTGCCGTCGGAGAAGCGGACGGTGATGGGCTTCGATCCGCTGTTGTAGGCGGCGTAGGTCTTCTTCCCGTTCTGGGTGAAGATGCTGGTGAGCGGGTGGTCGGCGGTGACGGTGGGATCGATGTGGCCGAGCTTGTCGAGCGTGCCGATCCAGTGGGACATGAAGGCGTGGGTGTTGCCGCCCTCGAGGCTGCAGTCGGGGTTGGCCTCGAGGTAGGCGGCGGCGGGGGCGGGATCGGAGAGCGCACCGAACATGCAGACGAGGTCTCCCCAGCCGTTGTTATAATCGGTGCCACCCTCGCGGACGGCGACGATACGGTCGTGGTTCTTCTTCACGTAGTCGGGATGGCGGCCCATGTAGAGTGCGGCGGGGGTGAAGGGGAGCCAGTTGATCCCGTGGATGCAGTCGATGTCTCCCGAGAACCAGGTGGCGAAGGCGCCCTTGCCGCCCCAGACCATGCCGAGGGCGACCTCGGGGAACGAATCGGGATAGTTGGTTCCGTCGACGTCGAACCAGTATTCTTCGACCGCGGTGCGCTCGGTGTTGAAGAGGTAGAGCCCGGTGTCGCGGATGGTGGGATTGTTAGTCGCCTCGCCCCAGAGGACCATCCCGTACCACGCGTTCATCGATTCGGAGGAGGATTCCTGGTTGTTGCCGTCGCCGAAGTTGGCGTCGCCGGAGGCCCAGGAATGGCCGGCGTATTTGTCGAA
>CAZKYJ010000802.1:0-2993 GCA_964556355.1 uncultured Verrucomicrobiales bacterium
CGGCATAGAAAAAGACGATGACCATCCCGACGATGACACCTTGGTTGAGTTCGATCTCCAAGAACTTGGAAAAGACGATGCCCACCCCACGCATCTGGCCGGCCACGTAGGTGAACGAGACGAAGATCGCGCAGAAGACCGCGATCACCCGCGCCGCGTCGGAGTAGTAGCGGTCGCCCACGAAGTCCGGCACCGTGAATTTGCCGAATTTGCGGAGATAGGGGGCGAGCAGGAGCGCGAGCAAGACGTAGCCACCCGTCCATCCCATGAGATAGACGGCGCCGTCTCGCCCCATGAACGAGATGAGCCCGGCCATGCTGATGAACGAGGCCGCGCTCATCCAGTCGGCACCGGTGGCCATGCCGTTGGCGATGGGGTGGACGCCTTTGCCGGCGACATAAAACTCGCTGGTCGAGCCGGCGCGCGACCAGATGGCGATGCCGATGTACAGAAGGAAGGACGCGCCAACGATGGCGAAGGTCCAGATCTTGACGCCGCTCCAGTCCCCGAGAAAATCGGCCAGCAGGGGAGCGATCATTCTGCGCCCTCCCCGCCGGTGGCCCCGGCCGCATCGGCGTCGTCGACCTCTTCGAGACCGAACTTGCGGTCGCGGCGGTTCATGAGGATGACGTAGACGCCGATCAGAACAAAAAAAACGTAAATGCTACCCTGCTGGGCAAACCAGAACCCGAGCTTGAAGCCCGTGCCGGGGATGCGCCACTGGTCGAGGTAGTCCGCGAAGAGGATGCCGCAGCCGTAGGAGACGAGAAACCAGACGCTGAGGAGCGCTCCGAGAATCTTCAAATTGGCGTGCCAGTAGGCCTTTCGTCGTCCGTCTCGTTCTTCGTTGCTCATCGCGGGGGTGGTTCTGTGGGATGGGAAATAATTCGGTTCGCCCCCACCCATACCCGCGCCGTCCCGATGCGAAACCCATTTTTTTCGTCCCCACCCGGATATCGGGGGCGACGGGGGCGAATGCCCCATTGATCGTCCCGCTTTCCCCACTAGGATAGCGATCCCACTCCAGCCGCCATGAAAGCCGTCGAAATCCTAGGAAAAGAATTCGTTCCCGATTCGGGCGTTCTGCTCATCCCCTCCGCCCTCCGGCAAGCCGACCTGCACCTTCTGGAGAAGCTCATCACCCAGCGCCCGATCGCCTTCCTCGTCGAGCAGGGGGCCGACCACGACCAGTCGCTCCACGACCACCTCGGGCGCGAGAACGTCCGCACCATCTACTACACGGCGGCCAACCCGAACCCCGAAAAGATCCTGGCGTCCATCGGCAAGGTCACCGCGGAGAACGGGGTGGTCGTCTACGTGCCAGCTCCCGCGCGGGTGCGGGCGGGGAGCCTGACGACGGTGCCGTCCGAGACGGTGCAATTCCTCATCGGCCTCGGTTTCCCGACCGTCCCGCTTTTCGTCGACCACCCACGTGACCTCCGGCTGAGCGTCGAGCCCCCCCGGAGCAATGCGGAAACCATCCTCAGCTTCGGGAAAGCGCTGGAAGGCGAGTCCTTGTCCGCCGGAGGGTATCTCGAAGAGCTCCTGGCCTGCGGCGAGCGCGCCTTTGCCCGGCGTCCGCTCCTCGAGGGCAACCTCGCCCACGCCATCGTCACCGGGCTCTCCAAGCACGGGAGCAAGGCCTCGCTGGTCGACGGGCTCGACGGCTCGGAGCTGCGCTACGACAAGCTGTTGGCCGCCGCGATCGCGCTGTCGAAACTCCTGGTCAAGGAGACTTCCAAGGGGCGCATCGGCATCATTCTTCCTCCGGGGAAGGCCGCCTTCGTCGCCAACGTCGCCGCGCTTATCGCGGGGAAAACCCCGGTGAACCTGAACTTCACCGCCGGCCAGAAGTCGGTGGAATCGGCCATCAAGCAGGCGGGGATCGACAAGTTCGTCACCGCCGATCCCTTCGTGCGGAAGATGCAGAAGTTCCCGTGGCCACCGAACCGCGACCTCATTTTCCTCGAGCGCATCCTCCCCCACATGAAGCCGGCCATCGCCAAGTGGCTGGTCATCTCGAAGGTCCTCCCGGCCGCCGCGCTCTGCAAGCTGCTTAAAATCCCGGCGACGGGCGGGCGGCGCGAGGCCACCCTCATGTTCACCTCCGGTTCCAGCGGGGAGCCCAAGGGCGCGATCATGAGCCACCGCAACCTCCTGGGGAACGTCGCCCAGTTCTCCTTCCGGCTCGGCATGCGGCTAGACGAGCGCATCCTCGCCTGCCTGCCCCTCTTCCACTGCTTCGGCTGCACCGTCACCATGTGGTTCCCGCTCATCGAGGGGATCAGCACCGTGACCTATCCGACCCCGATGGAGGTGACGAAGCTGGCCGAGCTCATCGAGAAACACGGGGTCGGCCTCCTCGTCTCGACGCCCACGTTCTTCCGCGGCTACCTGCGCAAGGTCAAGCGCGAGCAGCTCGCCCCCGTTCGCTACGTGGTATCCGGCGCGGAGAAGCTCCCCTCCCAGCTCCGCGACGCGTTCTACGAGCGCTTTGGCAAGGAGATCCTGGAGGGCTACGGGCTGACCGAAACTTCGCCGGTCACCAACGTGAACCTCCCCGACCCCGAGCGCCCGACGGACTCTCCGGCCACCACCGTGCTCGCCTCGAACCGGCCCGGCTCCACCGGCCAGCTCATGCCCGGCCTCGCGGTGCGCATCACCGAGCCCGAGACCAACGCCATCCTTCCCATCGACCAATCGGGCATCATCTGCTTCAAAGGGGCGAATATTTTCGAGGGGTATCTCAACAATCCGGCGCGCACCGAGGAAGTCCTGCAAGACGGCTGGTTCCGCACCGGGGACATCGGGCGCGTCGACGCGGATGGATTCCTCTACATCGAGGGGCGGCTCAGCCGCTTCTCCAAGATCGCCGGGGAGATGGTCCCGCACGAAACCGTGGAGGCCTACTGCCTGAAAGCGCTCCGCCTCGAGCACGAGGACGAGCGGAAGATCGCGGTCATCGGCGTGCCGGACGAAGCGAAGGGCGAGTC
>CAZKYJ010000803.1:0-2990 GCA_964556355.1 uncultured Verrucomicrobiales bacterium
CATAACGAAGTCGATCACGTCCCCGTGCGCGCCACACCCGAAGCAGTGGAAGTGCCCGTCTGGGTAGACGCGAAAGGAAGGTGTGCGCTCCTCGTGGAAGGGGCACCGCCCGACCATCCCGCCGTTGCTAGGCCTCAACGCGACCCCGTCGGTTTCGGCTCGGATGTCGAGAGGGTTACTGGCGCGCACCTCCTCGGGGGCGTAGGCACCGGCGCTCATCCTTCGCGCTCTCATCTGTTGATTGAACATCAGTTGCGCCCCCCCCACGAATTGAGTTGAGCCGAGCGCTTGCGAGCCCACCAGCGCGATGGCAACGAGCGTTTCAGCCCGGCTGAGCCGACCGGATCGGTAGGCTTGCGAGGCGCGCTCCGAAAAGTCGCGGCGGGACGCCGATGCGGCGATGATCCCGGCGAGGGCGGCGTGTTCGCCCGGTGACTGCTCGGGCGTGCAGTTATAGGATTGATGTAGGTGCATGGTGCGGATTGTTGATTTCCGCACGGGGTGAGCTATACTCCCTCCAGCCCGCCAGAGCTTTCGAGAGCCGCCCATTCGTCCCCGCGCGAGTGTGCGGTTTCTTTTTTGGGCTAATAGCTTCCTCCCGAGGCGTGGGACTCGATGAACCGGAGGATCGAAAGGTTGCTGACTAGCCTTTTCCCTTTCGAGTTCCCCCGCTTGCGGATGAGGGCGGTCTTTATCTTGCCTTCCCGGATCAGCTCATAGAGCGAGCTGCGCGAGAACGGGTGCCGTTGGACGGCGGTGCTGACTTCAAGCCACTCGTCGTTGGCAAGAGTCCCCAGTAGTGCGGGTATTTCCTTGGGCATGGGATTCCATACGCCATCCGCCATGTTGGTGGGTTGTTACTCGAAAACCGACGATTCCAATCGGAATAGCCAAAAAGCCGACACCGGACGGGGGAACGAGAACTCAAAAAGCCGACACCGAACGGGGGAACGAGAACTCAAAAAGCCGACACCGAACGGGGGGCGGCGCCCTCCCGACACCGACTCTACCGGTCAAGCGAAAAATGTAATCAATTTACACTTTTCTGCTGTTTTTTGGCCGCCGCCGTCCTCGACAAGTTTCTTCCCCGCCTTCGCTTGCCAGTCTCGATGTCGGCAGACTTTCGTTCTGACCACTCCCACGCCATTTCAGCGAGCCTCACCAGCCAAACCATGTCGCGCCCTACGAGAAACGGGCGGTTCTCTTTGGGTGACGTTTCCGACGAGAGATCGAGTGGATTCCCATTCTTGAGGAAATGAACGACCCTAGCCGGATCGCGGGTGAAATCATCAGCACCAGAGAGCGCTTCGCAAAAAGTCGCCTCCCACTTCTCGGCTTCGGGGGAGCCTTTCTTTGAAGGAATAAACTTAAGTTCGATGAGACGCTGCAAGTAAGTTTTCCCTTCCAGCCTATCTGCCATCGCTCTCGCCTCCGCTAGATCATCCTCCCACTTTCGCCTCCTCGCGGGAGCGCTCGCCGACAACTCCGTGATCTCTGATTCCTCCTTGAGGCTCCGGGCTACCGCTGCGTCCAGTTCCCTGAACTGCTTGCTTCCGAAACCGTACATAACGCCTGCCGTCTGCCGGGTAACCTTGAGGGCGTTCGTAACAGATTGGTTGATCTCGGCTTGGGAAATACTCTCGCCCCGCTCTTTCATCCCTAGCAGGATGGCGGCGACCGTCGAAACTGAACCGGCATCGGCTGGCGCAGGACTCGTTTTCGGGTTGGTTGCGTTTTTCATCGTGTGCGTGGCTCAGAAATCGGGGAGCGCATTCACCGCATCGGATAGCGCCTGCATCTCGTGGTGCGTGTATCCCTTGTGGACCTCGGCGTCGGAGTGCCCCGAGAGCTTCTGGCGGAGTTCCGAGGCGACGCCCGCGCTGGCGAGGTGGGAGATCGCGCTGTGCCTGATGCTGTGGAAGCTGAGGCGGTTGAAGCGCCGCCCCTTCCCCGCCTTCTCGCGGCCTTCCTCAAGGGCGATCCCGGCCTTGCGCATCAGCGCGATGAACTGTCGGGAGAGCCCGTGCTTCCCCTTGATCTCCGTCCGCGCCAGCGTCGGGAAAAGCGGGGCCGACGGGTCGTCGCCAGGATCGGCCTCCTCGAACAGGTAGCGCCTGAGGCGCGGGTGGAGCGGCACCTCCGCCGTCTTGTCGGTCGATACCTTGCCGTCCTTCTTCACGGGGTGGAAGCGGAGGCTCCCCCTCTCGGCATCGACGTTCTTCCAGGTGAGGCGCGAGGCGTTCCCGAGCCTCAGCCCGCCGCAGTAGTAGGACGTGATGATGAGCCCCCTCCACTCGTCGTCGGCAGCCGCGATCAGCGCCGCGATCTGCTCGCGCGTGAAGGCGTGCCGCGTCTCGCCGTCGGAGCGGCGGGGCTCGACGGAAGCCGTGGGGTCGGTGAGCGTGAGGCCCTGGCGGTGCGCCCGCGAGAACGGGACGCGGAGGATCTTGAGGAACTTGTTCGCGGTCGAGTTGGACTTGCCGACCGCAACCTGCCTCGCGATGAAGCCTTCGATGTGGGAGGTAGATACCGCCGACAGGGGGCGCTCGCGGAGCGCCGGGACGTGGGCGAGGAACTCGCGGACGACCTGCTCGTACAGGGAGAAGCTCGCCGGGCTGAGCGTCGGCTCCTTGGTCGAGAGGAACGCGCCGAAGTAGCCTTCGACGGTGTCGCCATCGATCCGGCGCAGCCCGGTGCGCTCAAGCAGGTCCGAGACGACCTTGCGTGCCTGCGACTCCACCAGGTCCCCCTTCCCCGCCGACCTCGCCGCGTCCTCCCAGGTCTCGGCGATGCGCTGCGCCTCGCGCCTGTCCTTCGACTTGGTCGAGCGCATGAAGCGCTTGCCCGCCCCGTCGGTGAAGTGGGCATAGAGGAACGGCGACTTACCGCGCGGGTCGAAGTGGACGCTGGCCATTTGTCATAACAATAGTCATAACGTCCACCCTTGTCCACAGGTTTTCAACACTGTATTTCTACGGGGAAAAGGGGGT
>CAZKYJ010000804.1:0-2988 GCA_964556355.1 uncultured Verrucomicrobiales bacterium
AACGGCACCCGCATCAAAAAACAGGTGCTCAACGACGGTGACCGGCTCGCCTTCGGGGGGCTCGAAGCCGACTACGAGTGCCCCGCCGGCCCGGCGCCCACCAAGCCCGCCACACCCCGCCCACCGACAGCCACCACCCAACCCGTGCCCTTACCCATGCGTCCCCCGGCCGCCGCCGCCCCGCCGCCCGCCTCCCCACCCGACCTTGCGGGCGAAACAACAGCCGCCCGCAGCGCGCTCGACGAGGCACAAACCCAGCTCGGGGCGGCCGAGTCAGCCGTCGCCGCGAAGCGGGATAAACTGGCCTCCATCGAAGCGGCGCTCGCCGAGCGCGCGTCCGCCCTCGATGAGCTCCGGGAGGCGGAGAAAGCGATCACCTCGTCCCGGGACGCGGCCACCGCCGAACGCGATGCCGCCGTGGCCGAGCAAGCGCAGCTGGAAAAACGCATCGAACAACTCCGGGAAGACTCGGCCCGCCTCACCGCCCAGCGGGACGCCGACGATTCCGCCGCCACGGAAGCCCAGGGGAAAATCGATTCTCTCCGTGGCGAAATCGCCGATGCCGAGGCACATCTTGCCCGCACGCGGGCGGAAACCGAGCAGCTCGAAGAGCGCGCCAACACCGCGAATGAGGAGTCGGAAAGCCTGGCCGCAAGCCTTCCGGCCCGGCGGACCGAGCACGACGAACTCGAGGCGGCGATCGCCACCCTCGTGGCCAGCCGGGAGCGGGACGCCGCTGCCGCCTGGGCCACCGGGGAAGAACTCGCAAAGCTAAAGGCGGAGGGCGACTCCCTCCGCACCGCGAGCGAACACCTCCGGGCAGAACGCGATGCCCTTTCGAAGGAAGTCGCCGACCTCGAATCTCTCCGCAACGAGCGCTCCGAACTCAACGCCCAGCTCACCTCGCTGCGAAATGAGCGCGATCAATTGGAAACAGCCTCCGCCGCCCTCACCACCAGTCGCGATGAGACCACGGCAGCCATTGAGTCACTCCGCACGGAACGTGAGACCCTGCGCGAGGAGGTCGAAGCCCTCCGCACCGAGACCGCGCCGCTGGCACAGGCCAAGCGCGACTTGGAAGCGGTGCGTACCGCCATGGTTCCCCTGACCGCCGAGCGGAGCGAGATCAATGCCGAACTCGCCCAGCTCCGCACTGTCCACGAAGACGCCCAGGCCGCCCAGGCCGAGTTGGAATCCCACCGCCGCTCGATTGCCGAGACCGAGCCCCGCCTGGCGAGCCTCCGCTCCGAGCTCGCCGAACTCGAACCCGCGAAGGCCGAACTCGCCAGGTTGCGCACCGAAAAGGAAACGCTCACCGGCGTGGGCAAAGAACTCGAGGACGCCCGCCGCGCGCTCACGCAGGCCCGCATCGAGACCGAGCGGCACCGCGAGGACGCCGCCTCCGCCGACACCCGGATCGCCGAGCTGCGAGTAACCGTCGCCACTTTGGAATCACGGTCACGCGACCTGGCGCAGGAGGTCGCTGCCTTGGGGGCCACCCGCTCGGAACTCGCGTCCCTCCGCACCGAGCACGACGAGCTCGCCGCCAAGGTGCGCGAGCTCAGCGAGCAGCATACCCTCCTCGCCAATGCCCCCGATCTCAGCTGGGGCACCGTCCACGTCATCTCGAAGGTGCTCATCCGCCGCATCGACCTCCTCGATGACCTCATCGTCCACGCCCGGAAGACCCACGGACAAGACGCGCTCTCCTCCCAGCTCGAACTCTTCAAAGAATCCCTCCTCAATATCCTCCGCACCCACTCGGTCGAACCGTTCAAGTTCGATCCCGGCACCAACCTCGACCTCCCTACGCGGAAGAAGATCGTCATCGTCAACGATTCCGGATCCCCCGACCTCGCCCAGGCCATCTCCACCACCGTACGACCGGGCTACCTCTGCTCGAATGGCGATCTCGGGGTCCACACCATCCTCCGCAAGGCCGAGGTAAAAGTCGCCTGATCCCCGGATGGGGGAGGCGGGCGAGATTGTCCGCTTTTTTCGTTTGCAAGCGGCACAGCCCGCCTCCTTTTATCCCCCCTACACTTGGGCACAATGGCAGAATTCGTCGGCATCGATCTTGGAACCACCACCTCCGGTTTGGCTTACATCCGCTCGGACGGGAACCCGGAGATCGTGCCGAACGCCGACGGCGAGCGCATGACCCCGTCCGTCGTCTATTTCGACCCCAACGAGGACGTCAAACTCGTCGGCTCGTCCGCCCGCGATGGTGGCGATCCCTCCCGCACGATCCACCAGATCAAGCGGCACATGGACAACCCCAACTTCACCATCGACATCGACGGGAAAAAATGGACCCCCACCGAGGTGTCCGCCTTGATTTTGGCCAAGCTCCAACGCGATTGCTCGACCATCATCGGTGACATCAAGGACGTCGTCGTCACCGTTCCCGCCAATTTTAACGAGCTCGCCCGCAAGGCCACCATCGCCGCCGGCCGCATCGCCGGGATCAACATCAAACGCCTCGTCAACGAGCCCACCGCCGCCGCGCTCTACTACGCCCACGCCAAAAAGATTCGCGGCCGCACCCTCGTCTACGACCTCGGCGGCGGCACGCTCGACATCACGGTGCTCGACGTTGATGGGGACGGCTTCCAGATCCACACCTCGGAGGGCGCCCGCCACCTCGGCGGCTCGAATTTCGACGAGGTCATCCTCGAAATCATCGCCGAACAATACCGGAAACAGCGGGGCGGCGAACTCTTTGCCGACGAATCGCAGAAGCGCCGCATGCTCCAGGAGGGCGAGGATCTCAAGAAAATGCTCTCGAAGCTGCGCAAGGTCAGCGACACCATCGGCAACGACCACGACGGGCTCTCCCGGGTCGAACTCTCCCGGGACCTCTTCGAGGAATCGGTCGGTCGCCTCCTGCTCCGCACCGAGATGCTCGTCGAGCAGGCGCTCACCTCGGTCACGATGAAACCTTCCGAGATTGACAACGTCGTCCTCGTCGGCGGCTCGACCCGTATG
>CAZKYJ010000805.1:0-1085 GCA_964556355.1 uncultured Verrucomicrobiales bacterium
CTGTTCGATCAGAACAACTTCCAGAAGGAACTCGCCGACGACCCGGAGTTCGCCGGAAGAAAAAAGCGGGCCTTCGCCGCCTTTGCCGAAGCCCACCGGCTTTACGCCAACGCGCTGGAGGGCGGGCTCAAGGAAGAGGATGAATCCGCCCAGGCCTACGAGATCTGGTTCTACGCCAGCCTGGGAGCCAGCGATCTCGCCGCACTCAAGCACGACCAGCTCTCCGATCCCGTCCAGCAGGAGAAGATCGCCGAGGCGCTCCGATCGCTCCCCGGGGCGGCCGCCGAGCGCCACCTGGCCAGCTTCGCCAACGCCCTCTCGTCGCGCATCACCTCGGTCAACGCCGAGCTGAAACACCGCTATCTCCAGGCGGGCCTCGCCATCGCCGGCGACCACAAACAGGCCGCCGAGGCGCGCAAGATCTTCGACTACTACAGCGATCTCGTTACCGAGATCCAGCTGCGCGCCCAGATTGACGGGAGCACCGCCGTGGGCACCGAACCGTTCGGCGTCGTCGTCGATCTCCGGCATACGGCGATGATCGAGCGCGAGTCCGGCGGCTTCGCCAAGTACCTGCAAAACCAGAACAACAACCCCTACGCCTACAATTACGGGCGCCCGGCCGAGAACTACCGCGACAAGTTCGAGGAGGCCGCCCGCACGGCGCTCGAAGAGCGTTTCGAGGTGCTCTCGGTCACCTACCAGTCGGACGGCACCGAGTCCCGCGGCGACCCCGAGCCCGGCTGGCGCGTCACCCCCTATGCCTACATCTTGCTCCAAGCCCGGGGCCCGGAGGTCGATACGGTCCCGTCGCTGCGGCTGGACATGGATTTTCTCGACACCTCCGGCTATGCCGTCCTGCCCATCGAGTCGGCCAAGATCCCGATCGATGCGGCACCGTCCCGCGCCGAGCCCCGACCGTTCCGCGACCTGGCGATCACTTTCACCCTCGACGAGCGGGAATCCGCCAGCGGCACGCTCGGATTGGAAATCCGTGCCAGCGGCCACGGGCTCGTGCCGCCACTCGGCGCGCTCGCGGAGATCGATCCCGACGAGTTCGAGGTCACTAACATCGAAGACCAGGG
>CAZKYJ010000805.1:1095-2987 GCA_964556355.1 uncultured Verrucomicrobiales bacterium
CGATGCGGAAGACCCGGAGAACGCCGTCGTGTCCGAGCGGCTGTGGAACGTCGCCCTGACGGCGAAACCCGGCCTGCCCGGCCCGCCGGAGACCTTCCAGTTCCCGAAGGCCAAGGCCGAGACCAAGGAACTCAGCTACCAGCGTTACGACGATGCCGACCTGGCCTCCGCCGGGCGGGAGATCGCGCTGGAGGCGGAGTATGGCGAGCCGGATCACACCGCCCTCTGGGCGGGAGCGGCTGGGCTGGTCGCGGCCATCGGGCTTGGACTGTTCTTCGCCTTCCGCCCCCGCCGACCCACCGGTCCCGCGGCCGCCCCGCGCCACACGCTCCCGGAAACGGTCGATCCCTTCACGGTGATCACGTTTCTCCGCCGCCTCCGCGACGATTCCGAGGTAAAGCTTAAAGCGGAAGATCGCGCCGAGCTGGCCACGGCCATCGCCGACCTCGAACGGCGGCACTTCGGCGAAGCCTCCAGCGAGGGGGGCGACGACCTTGGTGCCCTTGCCCACAACTGGCTCCGCCGCGCGGCCTAGCCCTCCGCTTGGGCAGCGCTCGCGGCGCGAGCACCTAAACCCCACCCGGAGCCGCCGGAGGCGTCCGCTGGCGCACCGGGATGGCGCGGCGGACTTCGACCCCGTCCTCCCCCCGGTAGGGGAGCGCTCTCGGGGCAAAGAGGATCTCGTCCGCCAAAGCCTCGACCGGCAGCTCGCGGAGTTTGGGCGCCACCTCGGACGAGCCGGCCGTGGCGTGGACGGCGGGCTGCCGGAGCACCTGCGCGTAACCAGAATTCGCCACATCGTAGAGAACCTTCTCGTCGTTCAGGAGATTGGCGACACGGGGATCGCTGATGATGGCCGCCACCTGGGGGTTCGCCTTGGCGCGCTCCCACGCGTCGGGATCTTTCATGAGGAACAGGAGCTGGGCCAGCTTGTTGGTTTCCGCATCGGCCACCGGATCGGTCTGCGCGAGCAACCTTCCCAGCCACGACGTGTCGAGCTTGGCCAGCGCCTTGTCCCAGAATCCGGCCTCCGGCTTGGTGGTGCCGTCGTCCGCCATGACGAGGCGATCGAGGGTCTCCAGCCCCGTCACCGTCCCGGTCAGCCGCAGTGCCATGGCGATGACCCAGATGAAGAAGAGACTCGGGATCAGGCTCAGGATGGCGCCCCCCAGTCGAGCCGGCCCCGCCACCTTCCCGTCGCCGGCAAACGAATCGGCGATGGAGCGGCCGATGAGCCCGAGGATGAGGTAGGTCGCGATCGCGACCCCGGCGGAAACCCAGAGCAACGTCTCGCTCCCGGCCTTGCCCAGTAGGGGCTCGAACCACTCGCGCCCGTTGAGGAAGACCTGGTAACCGATCATCCCGCCGACCGCCAAAGACACCATCCCGAAAACGAGCCGAACGATGCCCCGGAAGAATCCGCGCAGGGCGAAAAGCAGCACGATCAGCCCCGCCGCGTAGAGGAAGGTCTGCTGAAAGTTGTCGGGATCGGTGAAATCGGGCATGGGAACGGGAGCGAACGGGGTATGCTTACTCGCGCAGGGACACGATCCTTGCACGAATTGCTCCGCAGAAACTACGCCAGCAGCAAAGCGCCCTCGTGCGCGAGGAGGGCACGCTTCCGCTCCAGGCCCCCGCCGAACCCGGTCAGCGAGCCGTCCGCGCCGATGACCCGGTGGCAGGGCACGATGATCGAGACCGGGTTCCGTCCATTGGCCAGCCCGACGGCGCGGACGGCCTTCGGGTTCCCCATGCGCCGCGCGATCTCGCCGTAGCTGACCGTCTCGCCAAAGCGGAGCGCGCGCAGCTGCGCCCAGACCGCCATCTGGAACTCGGTGCCCCGGGTGTCGATCGCGACATCGAATGTCGTGCGCTCTGCGGCGAAGTATTCC
>CAZKYJ010000806.1:0-1681 GCA_964556355.1 uncultured Verrucomicrobiales bacterium
ATCACCAACCTTTCGACGGTGACAGCCCCCGTTTCGATGTCCACCGTTACTTCGGCGAATTGGGCGGCAAAGGGCGGCGGAGAGACGGGCGTCACGAAGGAACCAACGCCCATGATCTGTTCCTGGTCCTCGTGATGGAGCGCGTTGAGCGCCACTTCCGCCAGCGTCACCGAGCGGCCATCCGGAGCGAACGCCCGGCTGTCTCTCAGTCGGATTTGCTCCGCCCGCACGGGGTCTTCCCCTTCGCCGCTCAGCATGTTGGCGGCCCGAATGCGGATTCGCTCCGCCACCAGCTTGGCCGCGCGCACGACGGCCCCGCCAGAGATGTAGGTCGTGCTCGACGCGTAGGCGCCCTTGTCAAAAGGTGTGAAGTCCGTGTCGGAGGAGTAGACGATGATATCCTCGACCGGCACCCCCAAGACCTCCGCCGCCTGTTGGGCCAGCACGGTGTCGGAGCCGGTCCCCAAATCGGTGGCCCCTACGAGCAGGTTGAAGGACCCGTCGTCGTTGATCTTGATGCTGGCCCCGCCCATATCCAGATACGGGATGGCTGTTCCCTGCATCACGGTGGCCACGCCGATCCCACGCCGAAGGTGTGGCTTCCCCGGAACCATGCGCCAACCGTCGTTTCCATACTTGCGGCCCCAGGCGATGGCCGCCGCGCCTTGTTCGACGCAGTCCTCCAACCCACAAGTGGTGACGGTTTCTGGCTTGGGCTCGCGGCCCTCCGACCACACTGTGCTGAAGGGGTGGAGTTCGCCGGCCCGCAGGGCGTTCTTGAGCCGGAAGGCGAGCGGATCGGCGCCGATGGCCCGCGCTACCCGCTCCATGTGCCTCTCCACAGCCCAGAAACCCTGTGGCACGCCGTAACCTCGGTAGGCGCCGGAAGGCGGGGTGTTGGTGTAGACCACATCCGCGTGAAAGCGGATGTTGGGCGACTCCCGGAAGGGGCCATCGCCAACATAAAGCGCCATGCCCTTGTGCCCCGTATTGCCCGCGACCGTCAGCGCGTGGCATCCGTAGGCACCCGTGTCGCTCAACACGATCATTTCGCTGGCCGTGATCGTCCCGTCCTCCTTGACGCCGGTGCGCATGCGCAACCGCATCGGATGGCGGGAACGGGCAGCGAAGAATTCCTCTGCTCGCGTGTACTCATAGCGAACCGGCCGGCCGGTGGCGATGGTTAGGTGCGCGGCGACGTCTTCGATCATCACTTCTTGCTTCCCGCCGAAGCCGCCGCCGATGCGCGGCTTAACAACGCGGATTCGCTTCGGCGGCAGATTGAGCACGGGCGCCAGTTGGCGCCGCACGTGGAAGGGCACCTGCGTGCTCGTACGGATCACCAGCCGGTCGTCCTCATCCCAATACGTGACGACGACGTGCGGCTCAATCGACGCCTGCTGGACCTTAGGGACCTCATAGGTCCCTTCGATGACCTGGTCCGCCTGCTGCAAGCCGCTCTCAACGTCACCGATGTCGATGCGGATGCTAGCCGCTAAATTGCGGCTGGCATCGGAATCCTCGAAGTCGACGTATTCGGGCTCATCGTGAATGATGACAGCCCCTTTCGCCATCGACTGCGCGGGATCGAGTATTGGAGGTAACACCTCATACTCGACCCTAATCAGTTCGAGCGCCTTCTCCGCTGCGGCTTCGTCTACAGCCGCCACCATCGCCACCC
>CAZKYJ010000806.1:1691-2987 GCA_964556355.1 uncultured Verrucomicrobiales bacterium
CAGGGAGAATGTGTCCAACGGACCCGGGATGGGATCGGATTGACCAGCGGTGGAATAGATGACCCGCGGAAGGTCCTCCCAAGTCAGCACGGCCTCGACCCCATCGACGGCCTCGGCAGCGGACGTGTCGATCCGCTTGATCCGTGCGTGGGCGTGCGGGCTGTGGAGCACCTTGGCCACCAACAACCCGCGGCGCTCAAAATCCGCCGCGAAGGCTGGCTTGCCCTGCACCAGCTTGACGGCGTCCACCTTCCTCGCCGGCTTTCCCACCGCCCGCCAGGCTTCGGTCTCGGGCGCCAGTTTGATGCGCGGCATCACTTTGGTCTGGGTCCCAGTGGCAGTGCCCGCAGCCGCCGGTGCCGGTTCACCTCCCTCTTCCTCCGGCGGGCCAAAGAGCTCCGGCGGCGCCGGAATCGGCTCATCGAGATGCGCCACTTGCTCGCCGCGCATCACCGCGGCCGCCCGCAGGACGGCCTGCACCGGCTTGAGGTAGCCCGTACAGCGGCAGAGCACGCCGGACATCGCCTCCCGGACTTCCGCGTCGGTCGGCTGCGGATTTTCGGCCAACAGAGCCTGCGCCGTCAGGATCATGCCCGGCGTGCAAAAGCCGCACTGGATCGCCCCCGTCTCCACGAATGCGTCCTGCAGCGGCGACAATCCTTCCGTCTCCCGCCACCCGAGCCGGGGATGGCTTCCCACGGCCTCAATCGTGACGATCCTTCGGCCCGCGGCCTGGGCAGCGAGCATGACGCATGTGTTCACCGGCTCGCCGTCAAGCAACACCGTACAAGCGCCGCATTCGCCCGTCTCACAACCGTGCTTCACCCCATGCAGACCAAGATCCTCCCGCAAGACGCGGAGCAGCGTGGCGTCCGCAGCGAAGTCGCCATGCCGGGGTTCACCATTGATCGTGAATTCGAGATGCATCAGCTCATGACCTCCCCCAATGCCCGTTCCACAAGAGTCTTGGCCACCTGGGAGCGGTATTCACCGCTGGCCCATTCGTCAGAGGCTTCCCTGTGGGCGGCGGCCGCCTCCCCCGGCAGGTCGTCGGCCTCCTCTTTCGAGCCTGCCGTCAGCAGTAGGGGGGAGGTCCCATAGCCTCCCAGGGCTACACGGCAAAGCGGCTTTGCCTCTGGCTCGACCGCGCGCGCGGCGGCCACCGCAACCAGTGGTCGATCCATCGGCGACCGCGCCACCGCCTGATAGGCCATCGCCGACGGTTGCCGAATTTCCACGCCCGTGACCAGCAACGCGGCCTCTTTGTCCCGCCGCGCCAGGTATTTATGCAGGGAT
>CAZKYJ010000807.1:0-224 GCA_964556355.1 uncultured Verrucomicrobiales bacterium
GACGACTGCGGACGACGACTTTGCTGTTTTGTGCAATGCCGAGGCGCTCGGCGTGGCCAGGCTCTATCACACCGATCCGTTCGTCCGGCTCTGGGCGGCGCGGCTGCTCGGCGATCTGCCCGACGCCCTCTCGAACGCGACCACGTCCGCGCTCGTCGGGCTCGCCGCCCGCGAGCCCGACGCGGAGGTCCGCTCCCAGCTCGCCTCCACCGCCCAGCGGCTCC
>CAZKYJ010000807.1:234-2985 GCA_964556355.1 uncultured Verrucomicrobiales bacterium
CGTCGTGCGGAGCCTCGTCCTCCATCACGACGACTCCGCCGACCCCTACATCCCTCTTCTCCTTTGGTGGGCTTTGGAAAGGCATACCCGGGGTGAAGCCGGCGCCGATGCTCTCGTCGCCTGGGCCAGCGGCGCCGCGATCCGGGCGGCGCCCGCAGCGCGGACGACCTTGCTCTCCCGGATCGCCCGGCGGCTCGGCGCGGGCGGCAAGCGCCCCGACCTCCTCCGGCTCGCCCGGTTGCTCGCACCGGTGACCGACCCCGACGAGGCGAAGCCGATGCTCGATGGGTTCGAGGAAGCCTTCGCGGGTCGTCCGCTGCCGCCGCTGCCGGCGGACCTCGTCGATCAGCTCGCCCGATTCGATCCCAGCCCCGCCCTCCAGCTTCGCCAAGACCTTCCCGGGGCGCGCGAGCGGGCGGTCGGTATCGTCCGCGATCCGTCCGCCAGTCCGGCGGATCGCGCCCGCCTGCTCCGTCTGCTTGGCGATCACGACCCGGCGCTTCCGCTGGACCTTCTCCGCGACCCCAGCGTCCCGGGCGCCGTCCACCAGGCCGCCCTCGCCGCCCTGTCCCACCGCGGCGAGCCCGCGCTCGCCTCCGAAATCCTCGCCTTGCTTCCCTCCCTCAGTGGCGAGACGCATGAGCAGGCAATCCTTCTTCTCACCACCCGCGATAGCTGGATTCCGCCCCTTCTCGATGCCTTCCGTTTCGCAACCCTCCCCGCCACCGCCCAGGTATCTCTCCAGCTAAACCCCGACCCTGCGATCCGGTCCCGCATCGCCAACGGAAATGCATCCATCGATCGCGATGCCGAGATCGCGCGGCTCAAGGCCATCGCGAGTGCCGGCGGCGGTGATCCCAAAATCGGCGAGTCTACCTTTGCCGCCCGCTGCGCCTCCTGTCACACGCTTTGGGGCTTCCGGCACGGCCAGCTCGCGCCCGATCTTACCAGCTACCAGCGCTCCGACCTCGATTCCCTCCTCCTTGCCATCGTCGCCCCCTCCTCCGAGATCCGCGAAGGCTACGCCTCGGCGAGCGTCACCACCAGCGACGGGCGGACCGCCGCCGGCTTCGTTACCGAATCCGACGCGCAAACGATCACGCTCCGCGACCTCGCCGGCACCGATCGCGTGATCCCGCGCGAGAGCATCGCGGAACTCAATCACTCCCCGCAATCGCTCATGCCGGGCAATCTCCTCGCCGATCTCGACACCCGAGCGCTGCGCGACTTCCTCGCCTACCTCACCAGCGCCCAGCCGCCCAAGTGACCGAAGCGGTGCCGCCTCGCTCGGCGGGCGGACAGGTCGTCTTCCTCGCGGCGCGATCGCCGGGAGGTCGAGCTGGGGAAGGTTCGGCTCCCGGCGCGTCCTACGGAACTCCCGGTGGCCTCCTCGGCCTGGCGTCGGTGTACGTCACGCCGGAGGAACGGTAACCACGCCCGCTACTCCGAGGTGAGCCCGACGGTGTTCACGGCGATGACCCGGTAATCGTGGGACTGCCCGGGTTCGGATCCGGTATCGGTGAAGCGCATTTCCGCGAGCGGCTGGTTGGGGGTGTCGCTGTATTGGAGACCTTGGAAAAGCGGTCGACCGAAAGGGTTCTTCGGCTCGGCGGGAACGGTGGTGAGCGGCTTTCCGTCGCGTTCGATGATGAAATGGGCGAGCCCGCTCTCAGGGTCGGCATCAGCCTCCCACGTCAGCTCGTTGCCAAGGACCTGGAGGTTCGTCGGTGCCGGAGGCCGGGTGGCATCGGGGACGGCGGTGTCGGCGACGTAGTGCATCCACGCGGTCGCGATCGTTTCGTTGGGGAGCCAAACCGACGAAGCGGGATCGCCGGTGTAGTCTGCTGCGGCGACCGCTTCCGAACCGGGGAGCGGGGCGAGCCGGGCGTCGTCGGTCGGCATCGGCTTCAGTGCGGATCCGCCCGGCTCGTCGGGGAGTCGGGCGCTGAGGCAAGCGCCCAGCCACGGGATGGCGAGGTAGCGCTGGTTGCCGCACTCGTGGGCGGTGAGGGGATCGATGGCGATGCCGATGAGACCGCCCCGCGAGCGGATGGCGTGAAAGAAGGTCTCGTTGGCGGGCCAGCCGCCGGCGACACGACCGTCTTGCACGCTGACGCATTCTTTGGTGCCGAGGTTGCCCATGAGCGGCACGCCCAGCGCCGCCTCGGGAACGGTGTAAGTCCTGATCGACCGCCGGTCGGGATCGGCCTCGACCAGCGGCACGCCGGAGCGCAGCCACGCCGCCACCACACGCTCGGGATGGAGCATCGTCATGCCCCCCGCCCAGTGGCCGCCGCCGCTATGGCCCCAGAGCGCCCAAGGGATACTGGCAAGTTCGGGGTGGCGGGATTGCACGCCGAGATCGTCGAGCGAACGCAGGAAGGCGGCGCCGGAACCATTGCGCGGATCGCACCACATCTGGCAGTCGGCGCCCTCCGGTTGCTCGTAGGCGGGGGCGAGCAACGCGCAGTCGTGTCTCCGCGCGAGCGCCTGCCAGTGGAGGTCGAACGCCCCGGTGAGCCCGGACTTGCACGAGCCTTCCCCACAGCCGTGCTGGTGCACGATGACCCCGCGCAAGGTCTCGACGCCCGGCGGTACCCACGCCGTGTAGTTCACCGCAAAGATCAGCTCGCCAGGCATCGTCGACGCCTCGTAGCGTACCCGGTAGTAGGGCGGATCGGCGATTGGAAAAACGTCGTAGGGACTTTCTTGTGCGGGCGATGAACCGGCGAGGGCGGCGAGGAGGAAGAT
>CAZKYJ010000808.1:0-2979 GCA_964556355.1 uncultured Verrucomicrobiales bacterium
GAAGAGGGAGCGTGCCGACCGTTCCTACCGCCCGCTCGACGGCCAGGTCTGGGCGATGATTTTCACCAAGTCATCCACCCGCACGCGCGTGAGTTTCGAGGTCGGAATCCGCGAGCTTGGCGGCAACGTCATGACCCTATCCGGCCGCGACCTCCAGCTGGGGCGCGGCGAGCCGATCAAAGATACCGCGCGGGTCATGGGGCGCATGGTCGCCGGGTGCGTCATCCGCACCTACGACCAGCAGGACGTGGTCGATTTCGCCGAGTACGGGAGGGTTCCCACCATCAATGCACTGACCGATGAAGAACACCCGTGCCAGGTCTTGGCCGACCTCTTGACCATGCAGGAGCTCTGCGGCGGTTGGGACGGCAAGAAAGTCGTCTTCCTCGGTGATGGCGACAACAACATGTCGCGCTCGTGGATGTGGGCTTCGGAACGTCTCGGCTTCGAGCTGGTCATCGCCGCACCCGACGGCTACCAACCTTCGGGCGACTATCTCGCCAGGCTCAAGAATGCCACCGTCCGCTGCGAGGCGGACGTGCCCGCCGCCGTCGCGGGCGCCGACGTCCTCTACACCGATGTCTGGGTGAGCATGGGTCAGGAGGAGGAAGGGGCGCGCCGCGTCGCCGATCTCGGTGCTTACCAGATCAACGACGCCCTGCTCCGTCACGCGAACCCGGGAGCCCTGGTCATGCACTGTCTTCCCGCCTACCGGGAGAAGGAGATCACCGAAGCCGTGCTGGAGGCCCACGCAGCTACCATCTTTCAAGAGGCGGAGAACCGCCTCCACGCGCAAAAGGCGGTGCTCGCACTGTTGGCCGAAGGGTAGCGTCTTGGCGGCATGGATCCGGTAACCCAGGCAGCGCTCGGCGGGGCGGTCGGTATCCTGGTGGGCGGGCCGCGCCACCGGCGGGCCGGCGGGCTTGCCGGTCTCGTCGCCGGACTGCTTCCGGATGCCGATATCTTTATCGGCTCCGAGAGCGACCCGCTCCTCGCCGTCGAGTATCACCGGCACTTTACCCACGCCCTCGTCTTCCAGCCGGTGATCGCCACGGTGGCGGTGCTGGCCGCGCTGTGTCTCCTGCGGTGGCGGGTCCCGGCGCGCGCCCTCTGGCTCCCCGCGCTGGCGGGGGCGGTCAGCCATCCGCTCTGCGACCTGTGGACGAGCTATGGCACCCGGATCTGGTGGCCGTTCTCGGAGATCCGCGCCGCGTGGGACCTCGTCTCGGTCATCGATCCGCTCGTCACGGTCCCGCTGCTCGCGGGATTTCTGGTGTGCCTGGCGAGACCCGAGAAATCCCGCCCCGTCAAGCTGGCTCTCGGTTGGGTGGTCGGCTATCTCGTCTTGGCATGCTGCCTGCAAGGGTGGGCGCGCCTGACCGTGTCCGACTATCTCGCGGCGGAGGGGCGCCGGCCCGCGCGCCTCGCGGTGAAGCCGAGCTTCGGGAACATCGTGGTCTGGAGGGCGCTCTGGATCGAGGAGGGGCGGGTGCACGTCGCGGCGGTCAGGGCGGGGGTGGTATCCGAGGGGGGCAGCGCTCCGCTCGTCACGGAGATCGCGGAAGGAGGGCAGAAGGCGCGCGATTTTCAGCGCTTCGCCCATTTTTCCGACGACTGGCTCATCCGGCATCCCGATCATCCCGAGGTCATCGGCGACGCCCGTTACGCGATGCTCCCGGACTCGCTCCGGCCGCTCTGGGGGATCGGCGTCGGTGGCCCACCCGGCGGGCACGCGAGCTGGGAGACGTTCCGCGAGCGAGATCCCGCCGCCGCCCGGCGGCTGTGGGCGATGGTCCTGGGAACGCTCGATCCGGGGTAGCCCTAGTGCGTGACGGCGGCGGCCTCGAGAATGCGCCGGAAGGCGCGGTCGAGCGCCGCGGTCGAGTGCTCGGCGAAGTAGTCATCGAAACGAGGCGCGGCGAGCGGGTCCGGCGAGGTCGCCGCGCGAATCGCCGCGACGGCCTGGTCGAGCTGGCCCTCGTCGATGGTGAAACCCATGCCATAGCGTTCGACGCGATCCCCGAAACAGGTGTTCCTCGTGCCGATGAGGGGTTTGTGGAAGGCGGCGGCCTTGGTCAGGGCATTGCTGCTGCCATCAAAGCCTTCGTAGGCGCCGTAGACCGCGGCGAAGCGGCGGAAGAGCGCGTTGTACTCGACGTCGATCGTGATGCTCTGCCCGTCGGGATCGAGATAGATGTGCGGGGCGTCGACGGACAGGGCGAACGCGAGCTCGTCCGCGGACAGGGTGTCGCGGCAGAGCTTGCCCGCGAGACAGAAGTAGATGCCGCAGTCTTCTCCCAGGGCGAGGGCGGCGCGGAGCAGGGTGAGGAACCCTTTGCGGCGCTCCAGCCCGATGATGCCGACGACGGGGCGTCCCGCGGCGCGGCGGGCGACCTCGGCGGAAAGCGGGGAGTCCGCGAGCGAGTCATCGGTGTTGGTTATATCGGGGAACTGAATGGTTGGAACGCCTCCGGCAAACCGGCTGATGGCATCGAGATAGCGCTCGTCGAGCGAGGCGATGATCTTGCATCCGGAAGAGCGGAGGTTGAGATCGCCGCGGTCGAGGTGGTCGATCCCACGATGGAGCCCGCCGCGGCCGTCGGGGCGGAAATGGCTGTTGTAAAAATAGAGCCCTGACCAAGGGCGCCCCAGGACGAGCGACGGCAGCCCCGGGACGATCTGGTGCCGGAGAAAGGTATCGAGATAGGGGAGGAAGACGAGGCCGATGTCCCAGCCGCTCGCCGCCTCGGCGCGGTTGAGGGCGGCGCCAAGCCTCCGCCAGCGATCGAAGGTCACGAGCGGGTCGTTTTCTCTTCCCCGGAAAAGGAGGCTTCGCGGGCGGTCGTCGAGGTGGCCGACCCAGACGGAATCGGGATCGGTGTCACCGAATTCTTCGGGGCACCGGCAGAGCACGACGGCCCGGCAGCCGAGCCGGCCGAGAGCGGCGGTGAACTGCCGCAGATAGGTGGGATGGTGCCC
>CAZKYJ010000809.1:0-727 GCA_964556355.1 uncultured Verrucomicrobiales bacterium
CGACGCGAGGAGCGCAAACTCGAAGCCGCCTTCAGCCACATCCTTGGCGAACTCGAAAAGTCCTCCCAGCCCCCTTCGGGAGATGCCCCGCCGCCGCTCCCCGGTGCGGCCGTCGCAGCCACCACCGCACCGGCCGCTCTACCCCGCCCGGAATAGCGCCTCTTCCCCTCTTCACCCCACCAATTGTCGACCGCCGCCTTGCTAAAAGACTTTCCAGATTTCCTCAGCCCGATGATCGTCAAGGAGCTGCGCCAGGGCATGCGCACGCGGCTTTTCGCGGCCATCTTTATCGTCCTTCAGGGGATTCTCGCTCTCACCTTGCTCGTCGTGACCACGGCGATCGGGAGCTCCGGGGGGACAGGGGCAGGCGAGGCGGTCGGCAGCCTTTTCTGGTGGCTGCTCGCCATCATCCTCCTCGTCATCATGCCCCAGCGCGGGTTCGCCGCCCTGAACGCGGAGGAGAAGGCGGGAACGCTCGACCTCGTGCTCATCTCGCGCCTGAGCTCGTGGCGGATCGCCTTCGGCAAGTGGGCCGCGCTCGTGTGCCAGAGCGCCCTCCTCGTCACCTCGATCCTCCCCTACGTCGTCCTCCGCTACTTCCTCGGCGGCTCGAACCCGATCTTCGACCTGCTCGGCGTGGGCGTGCTGCTCGTCATCTCCTGCGTCTTCACCGCGGTCGCCGTCGGGTTTTCCGGGCACCGCTACTTCCTCATCCGCGGGGGGGTGT
>CAZKYJ010000809.1:737-2976 GCA_964556355.1 uncultured Verrucomicrobiales bacterium
GGCATGATCATCTTCGCGTTCGCGAGCACCGGGATCGTCTGGGAGAGCTATGCCTTTGGCGGCGGTTTTTTTGCCGACATCTGGGGCGGCAACTGGTGGGTTGTCCTGGGCAGCCTTGCCCTCGTCGCCTTCAGTTCCTACTACGCGCTCGACATGGGTGCCGCCCTCATCGCCCCCGCCGCGGAGAACCACGCCATCCGGAAACGCCTCGCCGGCCTGGCCATCATGGCGGGACTGCTCGTCGCGTTGTTTTTCACCACGGAGCACGAGGTGATCATCACCATCCTCGGTGTCATCGCGACGGTCGTCTGCCTCGACGCCATCACTGAAACGCCCAACCTCCTCCCGAGCATTATTGCACCCTTCGCCAAGGCGGGCGTCCCCGGACGGATCGCGGGATGCTTTTTCGCCCCCGGCTGGCACACCGGCGTCCTCTACCTGCTCCTCGTCATCGGCGGCGCCTCATTTTGCGTCTACGAAGCGGTGCCGACCAGCACCTGGCATTCCGACGGGGACGCGATCCGTTTCATCGTCGGCCTCATCGGGGCCATCGTCTTCCCGCTCGCGCTGATCCAGCTGATCTTCCCGCGCGCGCCCAAGGTGTTCGCCGTCTACCTCCTCGTGCAGTGCTCGGTGATGCTCTACGTGATGCTCGTCACGATCATGGCCTCCGTCATCCGCCACAACGAAATCTATTACTTCGCCTCGTTTCTCCCGGTCGTCTTGCTGACCAACCCCGACGACACCGGCGACCTGGGCGGTCCGTTTTTGATCGTCGCCCTCATCTCGACCGCCGCGTCGCTCGTCATCCTCACCGTTCGTTCCATCCCCATCTTCCGGAAGGCCCGGGAGATCCGCCGGAAGCTGACCGCTTCCCCCGTGCGTTCCGAACCGCCATCGGAGACCGAACCTGAGGCGGCGCCATGATGCCCGTGGCGGATGCCCATGCCGAGCCCCAGGCGCGCGCGCGCGCCTTCGCCGGCATCTTCAGCCTCCCCTTCCACAACCGCGTGTGGCGAGGCCCCGTCGGGGACCTCGTCGGCGGCGGCGCCGGCAGCTCCCTCGATTTCCAGGACCACCGCAGCTACGTGCCGGGAGACGATCCCCGGCACATCAACTGGCAGGCCTACGCGCGCACCGGCCACGTCACCATGAAGCTCTACCGAGAGGAGGTGCGCCCGCTCGTCGATCTCGTCCTCGACGTGTCCCCGTCGATGTTCCTCGACGGCGCCAAAACGGCGCGCACGCTGGAGCTATTTTATTTCGCCGCCGAATCCGCGCTGCGCAGCGCGGCGTCGCTCACCACCTACGCCGTCATCGGAAAATCCCACACCCGCTTCGAGTCCGGAGCCGTCCTCGGGCTTTCCTGGATCGCCCGCGTCGCGGCGCTCGAGGTGCCCGACGCCTCCACGCCGCCCGACCTCGCACCCATCCCTTTCCGCCCTCACGCCATGCGCGTGTTCGTCAGCGACCTCCTCTTCCCCGGGGCGCCGGAGGCCGTGGCGCTTCCCCTCGCCGCGCGCAACGGGCGCGGCCTCGTCCTTTGCCCGTTCTCCCGCAGCGAGTCCGACCCCGGATGGTCGGGTAACTACGAGTTCGTCGACACCGAGCGCGACTCCCGCCGGCACGTCCAGCGCGTCGAGCCCCCCCTCCTCAAACGCTACCTCGCCGCCTACGCGCGCCACTTCGACCTCTGGCGGAACGTCGCCGCCAAGCACGGGATCGCATTCTCCAAGGTTCCCGCCGAACCACCCCTCGACCGCGCTCTCCAAGCCGAGGCCGTCCTCAGCGGCGCCGTCGAGTTTTCGTAGTGCCCCCACCATGACTTTCGCCAACCCCATCGGCCTCTACGCCCTCCTCGGCCTCCCGGCGATCCTGGCCATCCACTTTCTCCAGCGGCGCGCCCGCCTCCTCCCGGTCAGCACGCTTTTCCTCCTCGAGCAGATGGAGCGCCAGAGCGCGGCCGGCAACCGCTTCGAGCGCCTGCGCCCCTCCATCCCCCTCTGGCTCCAGCTCCTCTCCGTCCTCCTCCTCGCCTGGCTCCTTGCCCGCCCGCAGTTCGTCCGCGAGGACTCCGTCGCCCGGGTGGCCGTCGTGGCCGACGCGTCCGCGTCGATGACCGTTTTCCGCGACGCCGCGCTCGGCGCCCTCGACTCGCAACTCGCCAAGCTCGCCACCGCCACGTCCACCACCGAGTACCTCGCCCTCGAATCCGGGGGCGGAGAAGGCCGGGTCCAGC
>CAZKYJ010000810.1:0-2963 GCA_964556355.1 uncultured Verrucomicrobiales bacterium
GGATCTGCCGATCACCACGTTCGAAGTCTTCCCCTACGCCGTCGACCACGAGTGTGTGTGGCAGGTCCTCAACGAGCCGCCCTCCGGAAAGATCGAGGTCATCGCGCGACCGGGGAGCGCGGAATGGACGTTTTCCCGTGAGACCTTGGAAGGTGCGGAGTCGCTCCTTGAAGAGCTGCGGCCCATCGCTCCCAGCTACGGAACAAGCAATCGCGACAACCTGGTGGGGAGCGTGTTCATCCCGCTGGTGCGCGATACGCCGTGGTGGGCATGGGTGATCTTGGTTGTCGCCACGGTGGCTGCCCTGTTCGCCGGGCGCTGGATCAAACGCGTGTTCTACCGGTGGGCGGGGGTCCTCGACGACAAAGTCCGGCCGGTGGTCGGTTCGATGGTGCGGAGTCTCGGTTTGGCCGTCGCCATTCTCGTCGCTGTCACCATCTTTATTGTCGGTGGCGCGTCGGTGGAATTCCCGCCGTTGCTGGCGGAGCTACACTGGGCCTTCATCAAGCTCGTCCTCGTGGTGGCAGCGGTCTGGCTCATCCTCGGCCTCACGGACATCGTGGCCATCCTCGTGCGGAAGCACGCCCTACCCGAATCGAACGAGTACGGCGAGATGGCGGTCACGATCATCCAGCGGGTCGTCCGCTCGTTCTTTTTCGTCATCCTGCTCGCCTTCGTCCTCGAAAACGTCCTCGGCGTGAATATCGGGGCGCTCATCGCGGGCTTCGGCATCCTCGGCCTCGCCCTGTCGCTCGCGGGCAAGGAGGTCGCGCAAAACCTTTTCGGTGCCGTGTCGGTCTTCATCAACCGTCCGTTCGTCGTGGGCGATTGGATCGAGTTCAAAGGGGCTCTCGGCGAAGTGACCGACGTCCGTATGCAGGCGACCTACATCCGCATCCTCGACGGCGAGATGCTCATCGTCCCGAACATGCAGTTCGTCTCGAATGCCGTGGAGAACCTCTCGATGCGCAAGTTCCTCCGCCGTGAGATGAATATCGCGCTGCCCTACAACACGGAACCGGACAAAGTCGGGGAGGCCATCGAACTGATCGAGAAGATCCTCCGTTCCGACGACATCGTCAAAGAAGGGAGGTGCGACCTCGAGGAGAAGGCGCCGCTGGTGTCTTTCGACGCGTTCGGCGAGTACCACCTCAACCTGAAAGTCTACTACTGGTATTTCATCGGTAGCGACGGGCAACAGATCCAACGCAACCACGAGCGAGGCTGGTTTAGCTACCTGGAGCACTGCACGATGGTCAACCGAGCCATCCTCGAAGGCTTTGCCGAAAGGGGCCTGGAGTTCGCATTCCCCACGCAGACGCTCGAGATCGAATCCATCCGACCCCTGGAGACGGGGGCAGCGAGCAGTCGGGAGGGCGGAGGTCCTCAGGGGTAGGGGACGACGGCTTCCAACCGGTAGCTGGCACCTCCGGCCGGTGGGACCTCGTCGGTAACCATGATGGCTCCCGTGCTGGTGGTTGCTGTCACCCCGGGGGCGACGGTCTCCATCGATCCGTCGAAGTGGTAGATCTCTTCGAAAGTCTGGAGATCGGTCGAGCGGGTCAGCACCCATTCGGTCCCCGCGGGGGCGTCGGGGCTGCGCCCGAAGGCCAGGGTGGGGGCACCGGTCGGGGCGATGCCGAAGCGCAGCCGGCCGAAGGCATCGGGATCGGCGACGAAGTTATCACTCCCGGTGGCCAGCTCCACGCCGAAGGCGACACCGTCGCTATCCGGATCGAGATCCCAGGTTCGGGCGAGATCCGCATCGCCCTGGAATTCCACGGCACCGAGGTCGAGGCTGATGCTAGGGTTCTCCCCGACCTCAGGGACATCGACCCCGCGGCGGAACCCCCGCTGGTCTTTCCCCGAAGCGCGGAAGCGGGTCGCATCGATAGCCGGTGAGCCGAGAAGCGGAAGCATCGTCTGGGTGGCGCCCCCGTAGTCGCCGAGCGGTGCGAGACGCGGGTCGGCTACGAGGATGGTGCCAGAGCCATCGCTGCCGAGCTCGGTCAGGCCCGATCCCTCAAGGGAACTCAGCAGATTGATGGTGCCGCTGTCGATGGTGCCGGTGTTCCGGACGTCGGGACCCGATCCGCCAGAGCTGTTGTTCGCGACGATGGAGAGGAAAAGGTTGAGGGTGCCCGAATTGAAAATGCCCCCTCCTTCGAGTCCGGCGAAATTGTTGGCGATGGTGCAGTAGAGAACCGTCGCCGTGCTTTCCGAGTTATTGAGCGCACCGCCGGAGTTTCGCCCGGCCGTGTTGTTGGCGAGGGTGCAGTTATTCAGAATCAGTATCGCATTGTTGATGTTCCTGATGGCGCCACCGGGATCGTCGTCAGCGCTGGAATTGCCTACCAGCGTGCAACGATTGAGAGTGAGCGTCGAAGCGGAATTTCCAATGGCACCGCTGCCATCGGCGCGGTTTTCAGCGAAGACACAGTCCCAGAACGTGCTTTCGGATCCGGCTCCCGACTGGACGGCGCCCGCGCCATCAGCGCCGTTTCGGGAAAACAAGCACTGGAAAAACAGTGGGGTCGAAGACGTGAAATAAATGGCTCCGCCGTTCTCGGCTCCGCTGCCTACGAATTCGCAGCGGGTGAAAGTCGCTGCCGACGAATCAAGAAACACCGATCCTCCTTCTTCCGCAAAGTTTGAGTCGAAGATACAGTTGGTGACGGTAGGGGAGGCTCCCTGATCGCAGAGCAATCCGCCGCCCCGCTCGTTGTTTTCGTCGGCGGCCGCGTCTCCCATGGTGAAAGTGAGCCGGTCGAGAACGGTGGCTGAGGTGACACCGACCGCGGTGGCAACGTGGTAGGCGCGCACCGCCGTCCCTCCCTGGGCGATGCCCGGCCCGTTCTGCTCGATGTCACCCGAGAGCACGGTGGGACCGGCGGTCGAGTCGGATGCGCCGAGGCCGGCTCCTGCCGCAAACCCGCCGTAGAGGCCGACGCCATCGACGAGGG
>CAZKYJ010000811.1:0-2947 GCA_964556355.1 uncultured Verrucomicrobiales bacterium
TGACGGTGGGGTTGACATCGAAGGTGCCAACACCCGCCGCATCGGTGAAGGCGGCGAGGTCAAGCGGGATACCCGAGCCATCGGCGAGAAGCACCTCGGTGAAGTTGGGGGAGCCCGTGCACGTGAGTGTGACCGTGCCACCATCCGAGATCCGCGCGGTGGACGCGGTGAAGGACTCGATGGCAAAGACGTCGATCGAGACCGTGCGCGTGTCCATCCCCGCCGTCGGGGACTCCACCGAGAGCACGTAGTCGGTGGGAACGACCGGCGCCACCGACCTCTGCCCCGACCCCGCGGTGGTGAGGGGAAGGATGTCCCCCACCCCGTTGTCGATCATCGCGCTGGTGGCGCTCGTCGCGATCTCCCAGTTCAGCACCGCGCTCGAGCCTTCCAGGATCGCATCGGGAACGGCGAAGAAGTTGCGGATCGGGGCGTCTGGCGGGACGGCGGGCACCGCCACCAAGGAATACATGTTGCCGCCGGGGATCGCCTGTTCGCGGAGGGTGACCTCGGTCAGGTTGACCAGCCGGTAGACGGAGTAAAACTGGTTGAGTCCCATCCCTGCGCCGACGCCATTGCCGCTCTCGTCGACCCCCGTATAATCGGCCTGGCCGTTGGGCGAGATCCCCGTGGTGACCCGCTGCCACCCGTCGTCGAGCACCCAGTCCAAAGTCCCACCCGCCAGCACGGGATCCGTCGTATTCGGGCTGGACGTGTTCCCGGCCACGCTGTCGGAACGATTGTCGATGAGGAGGTAAAAGTCGGCGGGGGCATCGGTGGTGACCACGGCCTCAAATCCCCCGTTTTCCCGGGCGTCGTTGGCAAAGCGCACATAGTCGCCTCCCAGCAGATAGGTCGGGAGCGGCACGATGGTCGTTCCGGCCGTGCTGAGCAGCCCGGTCGCCGGGTTGAAAGCCGCCCCGTTGTGCTCGTGGGTCCGGTCGGAGAAAGTGAGGGCATCTTCGCCGAACGTGCCCATCTCGATAATCGCGGCGGTATCCGCGCCGCGGTTCGTCTCGACCACGCTGGTGATGAGCGCGCTGGCGGACGACAGGCTAAAGGCCGCAACGAATATCGCGCTGGCGGCCATCGTCCACCGGTGGCCTCGGGGGTAAGAAATGGGGGATTTCATCAACGATGACAATCCGACGGCGCGAGGTGATAGCAAGAAAATTCCGGGAGCATTGCCGAGATAGTTACCAGAAAAATGATGTCACACGGGAGTTCCTCCACAGGTCGGAGAATGTACGCGGTGCCCCCTTCGACGATGTGCTCGCGATCGGCGAGCCGGCCGCCGCCCGCGACCGCGACGGCAGCCGCCGCGAGTTTTGTGAGCGGGTGCACTAGGTTGCCCCGCCCTGAAAGCCACGCCCGCCCCCCGCGTATGAGTCGGCTCCACCGCCGACTCTCCATGCCCAAGCTCTCGACCCTTTATCCCGCCGCCCTCCTCGCCTTTCTGGCGCCCCCGGCTTCCGCCGCGCAGCCGTCCGCCGCCCCGGACTCCGACTACATGAAGGCCGGGGAGGCCTCCTACATGATGGTCTGCTTCGGGTGCCACCAGCCGAACGGGCAGGGCGTGCCGGGAGCGTTCCCCCCCCTGGCCGGCTCGTCTTGGGTCACGGGCGATCCCGCGCGGATGGCGAAGATCGTCCTCCACGGATTGAGTGGCCCGGTCGAGGTCAACGGCCAGCCCTACAATGCCGAGATGCCCCCCCAGGGGCCGCTACTCGACGACGAGAAGCTCGCCCAGGTGCTCACCTACGTCCGCAACAGCTGGGGGAACGAGGCCGAGGCCGTCACGCCAGAGTTCGTCGCGAAACTCCGCGCCGAACACGCGGATCGCGTCGCCTACTGGAACGCCGAAGAGATCCTCGTCGATCACCCGCTGCCGGAAACCCCGTCATCCACCTTGGGCGACAACCCGCTCAGCGAGATGACCTACTCGCTTTACGAAGGGGCTTGGAGATCGCTCCCCGATTTCACCACGCTCACGCCGACCACGACGGCGAAACTCAAGGACAACGTCATCGACAAAGGCGTCATGAAGAAGCGGAAGGACAATATCGCCATCGTCTACGAGGGCGAGATCGATGTCCCTGCCGACGGCCAGTACACGTTTTTCCTCACCTCCGACGACTCGTCGCGGGTCGTCGTCGACGACACCGAGGTCGCGCGCCACGACGGGGTCCACCCGTGGGGAGAGATTAAAACCGGCGAGATCACGCTGACCAAAGGCAAGCACCCGTTCCGCTACGAGTATGTCGAGTACGCCGGCCAGGAAGAGCTTTACGTCGGGTGGGGCGGCCCGGGGTTTCAAGAGACGCCCCTCTCGGGCAATGGCCACCCGTCGAAAAAGGGCGGGAACGCCAACCCGAAAACCGGAATCCCCCTCGGGCCGGACGGGATGGTCGCCCGCATCTACCGGAACTTCATCAACGACGCAGGACCCCGCGCGATCGCAGTCGGCTATCCCGGCGCCATCAACATCGCTTGGGACGCCGCGAACATGCGGCTCGCCCTGCTCTGGCGGGGCCCGTTCATCGACGCCGCCCTGCACTGGGAGGGGCGCGGTCAGGGCTTCGGCTCGCCGGCCAACCCGAACTACCTGAAGCTCCCCGAGGGCGTCCCGCTCGCCCACCTCGACTCGCTCGGTTCGGATTGGCCGACCGACGAGAACCGCGCCTCCGACAAACTCCGCACCTCGAGCTTCGACTTCGGCGGCTACACCTTGGATGCCCATAGTTGGCCGACCTTCCGCTACACTTTCGGCGACGTGGCGGTGACCGACCGCTTGGAACCGCTGGCCGCCAACGGCCAGCCGCTCGAGCAGATGGCCACCGCATCGATGGCGCGCATCCTCACCATCGACGGCGCACCCCGGGGACAGGCGCTCTACTACCGCCTCGCCCGCGGGCAGATCACGCAGGACGGCGACACCTTCACCGTC
>CAZKYJ010000812.1:0-2945 GCA_964556355.1 uncultured Verrucomicrobiales bacterium
TTCGCCTCGGTGGCGAAGGTGTGGAGGCCGGGCTCGGAGGCGAGGCGTGCGAGGGCGTCTTTCGAGTCGAGCGCCAGCGCGAAAGCGACCGTCTCGCTGTCGGGCCGGCCGAGGAACTGGTCGACCGCCGCCCCCTCGAGCGGCTGCGGCACGATGGCCAAGTGGCCGTTGACGAGCGTCGTCTCGCTCGGGTGGCGGGGGTAGCGGAAAAGGAGGGCGGACGCGCCGAAATCGATGGCGAGCTCGCGGTAGGCGGCGGTGAGCGCGGCCACCGCCTCGGGCGGGCTGCCGCCGACGACGATGGTAGCCTCGGCGGGGAAGGCCTCGGAGGTGACCAAAAGATCGCGGAGGAGGGAATCGAAATCGGCCCGCGTCGGGCAGTGGCCGGAGGCGTCCGGCTCCCCGGCCACGAGCGCGATCTCGCGGGCGGCGATCGCCTCGGCGTCGGCGGCAAGCCGGACCAGGCAGCGCCGGACGGTGCGGAGGCGGGCCTTGTCCGCGTCGCTCGGAGGCATCTCCGGGGTGTCTCCCACCCGACCGCGCTGGCGCAGGCGCGCGCGCTCGCCTTCGAGGGAGGCCGCCAGCGGGCTCGCCTGGAGCTTCCGGTAGTCGCGCCGGAGGGCGGCGACCGCCTGGATCTGCCGGTCGATGACGGTGGTGGCCTCCGCGTGGTTGGCGGTGGTGTGTTCCCACGCGAGCACGATGCGATCGGAGCCGGCGTCGAGGCTGGCGTGGAGGGTCCCACCCTCGCGCCGAGAAGCGGCGAGCACCTCGGCGGCGGGGCGGAGGAGGTGGCGCTCGACGGCGCGCTTGAGCGGGCGGGCGCCGTAGCGGGGATCGTGGCCGAGGTCGGCCAAGCGGTCGAGCACGTCCGGAGCGATCGCGAGGGCGACATGCCGGCCGGCGAACCCGTCGCGCTCGCGGGCGAGGGCGACCTCCCTGCCGATGAGCTGGCGGACGACGGGTCGGGGGAGTGGGAGGAAGGGGAGGATCTTGTCGATCCGGTTGAAGAGTTCGGGGCGGAGGGCGGACTTGACCGCCTCGGTGAAGTGCTCGGTGGCGCGGGTGTCGTCGCTCTGGGAGGCGCCGCCGAACCCGAGGCTGCCCCGTTGGTACTCGCGGGCACCGAGGTTGGAAGTCATGATGATGACCGACGAGGTGAAGTCGGCCACACGTCCGGCGGCGTCGGTGAGGCGGCCCTCGCCGAGCACTTGGAGAAAGAGGTCGAAGACGGCGGGGTCGGCCTTCTCGAACTCGTCGAGGAGGATGACGGAGAACGGCTGCTCGCGCACTTTCGAGGTGAGGAGCCCCTCCTTTCCCCCCGCCGATGTCTGGGTGACGAGGCGCCCGGCGCTGAACGGGTGGTTGAACTCGCTCATGTCGAGCCGGATGAGACGGTCGCGCGAGCGGTAGAGGAATTCCGCCAGCACCTTGGCCAGCTCGGTCTTGCCCACGCCGGTGGGGCCGATGAAGAGGAACGAGGCGAGCGGTTTGCCGGGGCGATTGAGGTTGGCCTTGATGGTGGCGAGGGTGTCGAGGACGAGGTCGACAGCGGCCTCCTGGCCGGCGATGCGCTCGGTGAACCAGGTGCGCGCGGCGCCGAGGTCGAGCGGGTGGTCGTCGGAGAGGAGCACCTCCGGGATGCCGGTCTCGCGGGAGAAGGCATCGAGGACGGCGGGCGTGGCCAGCCGCGAAGGCCCGGCATCGTCGCCCTGTCGGGCGGACGCGCAGACCCGCTCGAGGAAGCGGAGCGGGCGCCCGGGGAAGGCGGAGTAGCCGCTGTAGCGCTGGAAGAGGGCGGCGGTGCGGGCGAGGGCGGCGCCGGTGAAGTGTTCGCCGGCCACTTCGGCGAGGATCTGCCCGCCCACTTCGGGCGACGGCTCCGGGACGACGATCTGGCGGAAGGCATCGAGGAGCTTCGGTTCCCTCTGCTCGATCAAAGCGAGCTGCTCGGCCGTGCATTCGGCGATGGTGAGGAGTTCGCCGCGTACGATGTGGGGGCGGAGGAACGAGGCGATGCTCTCCGAGGAAGCGGTGCTCTGGCCGACCTCCATGAGCTCCACGAGGTTGCCCACGTGGAGGACGGCGCGGCGGGAGGCGGCGTCCTTGACCAGCTTCCGGCAGCGTTCTTGCCACATGCCGAAGCCGCACATCCCGGCCACCAGCCGGCTGCCCGAGCTGCGGAAGAACGGGCGGTTCCCCAGACCGAGCGACGCCTTCAATCGCACCAGTTCGTGGACGATGGCCGTTTTTCCGACGCCCGGTGGGCCGACGAGGAGGACGGAGGACGGTTCCTTGGTCGAGAGGATGGTGGCGAACTGATCGACGAGCTCCTGCCGCCGGTAGGCCGGGCGGACCGATCTGGGCTCCAGCCGGGTGGCCACCTCGTCGAGCGTGCCCGCCTGCTGGGGCTCCGCGCCGGAGGCGGCCAGGGAATCTTCAACCGGCGAACGTGGGTTCGCCTTCCACAGGATGGTGCGCAGGTCGAGCGCGGTGCAGCGGTCGAGGTAGGCGAGGTCGAGGAGCGAGCCGGCGAAGGCTTCGCGCTGGATGGCGGCGAGCACCTCCTCGCTGAGCCGCTGCTCCGGGGATTCGTCGCCACGGCTGACGATCTCGATGCCGAGCGAGGGGACGTAGGCGATGGTGTCGTCCCCGTGCGGCCAGCGGACGGCGGGGATGGCGAGGGTGACCGGTCTCGTCCACGGGCTTTCCTCGCGGACTCCGGAGGGGATAATGGTCACCTGGATCTGTCCGCCGATGGCCGGGGCGGGGAGCAGGCGGCGGGCGAGATCCTCCGGCGGGCGCGCCCTGACGAGATCGGCGAGAAGGCCGGTCTGGTGGGAGGGGTTCCCCCCGATCTCGTGTCCGAAGGTCGAGAGCTCCGGAAAAAACAGGAGGTCGGTCAGAACCTGGGGCGCCCCGTCAGCATTCGTCTCGAAACGCTG
>CAZKYJ010000813.1:0-2944 GCA_964556355.1 uncultured Verrucomicrobiales bacterium
GCGAGAATCTCACCCTCAACCACTGTCGCATCCTCGGCGGCAGTGCCCTCGGCAATGTTGCTCGTGGAGGAGGAATCCTCAGCTCTCCGGGGAACCTGACCATGAACTCCTGCACGGTCGCGGGAAACTCCGGTGCCGACGGAGGCGGAATCTATAGCAGTGGCGGCAACCTGACCATGCACTCCTGCACGGTCGCGAACAACACCGCCTTCGGGCGCGGAGGCGGCGGGATCTTCTCTGCCCCAGACCCCGGCAGGGCCTCCCGGCTCGTCCGCTGCACCCTTACCGGGAACCGGGGGAGTTCGGGTCTCGGCGGCGGTTATTTCAATGTCACCGGACTCAGCCAGCTCGTGCATTGCACGGTCTCGGGAAACTCCACCCCGGACGGCTCCGGGAGCGGTATCGTGAGCTTTGGCTCCGCGAACACCCCGACCGAACTCACCGCCACCCTCGTCGCTGGCAACGCGGGCAGCGACGTGGATTTTGCCATCGGATCCATCAACTCCTTCGTCTCCCGAGGCGGCAACCTCATTGGAGCCGGCAACGCAACGGGAGCCTTCGCCGCGGCGGAAATGAACACAGCGCCCCTCATCCTCGCCCCTCTCGCCGACTACGGCGGTTCGACCCAGACCCTCCTCCCGCTGCCCGGCTCGCCCGCCATCGACGGGGCTCCGGACTCGACGAGCTTGATCGACCAGCGCGGCTTGGCCATTGCGGACACCCCGGACATCGGTGCCGCTGAGTTCCGCGGGATTCCGCTCGACTATCCCCTGATCTGGGCATCCGACGGCGATGGCGACGGAACGCCGTTCGGCGTCGAGCAGGCCTTAGGCATGGATCCGACCGCGCCCGACCGGATGGTTCCCGAATTCGTGCAGTTCACCTACAATCGCGACGAGGGAATGGTGCTGGGCTTTTCCCATGCCGCTAGCGCGTTGCCCTTCACAGCGTGGACTGTCTCCCGGAGCAACGATCTTGTGCAGTACGAAGAGATCCTCCGCTTTGACGGCCCGACCGAGGCGGTCACTTCCCTGCCCGGTCTCCGCGTGTTAAATTCGTTGCTCGGGACGGTGTTGAGCGATCCGGACGGGCCCGAGGGCGCCGCCTACTACCGCTTCAGCGCCGAGTTCGTGCCGTAGGCCAGCGCCGGCCGGCGCCTCCCGGGTCACCACCATGGTAGATTGGCCTGATTGATCACGGGCGTGACGAACGTTTCCTTGCCATGATCCGGCACCCTCGTCCCGATTTGCAGCATCCCATGCCCTCCCGGCTTCGCATGGTGGCAAGCTTGGGGGTGCTCCTGGTCCTTTCGGGGCGCTACGGGACGGCCGCTGGGGCGCCCTCACCTCAGCACTGGGCGTTTCGACCATTGGCGACGGTGGAAGAACTCGGCGCTGCGAACGCCGCCACCGGCGAGTCGCCTGCCGATCGCCTCGTGCATGCCCGGCTCGAGCAGAATGGACTGACGCCGGCGGCTCCGGCCGACCGCTACACCCTGATCCGCCGGGCTAGCTTCGACCTGACCGGGCTCCCGCCGACACCGGACGAGATCGGCGCGTTCGTCGCCGACGCCAGCCCGGATGCCTATTCCAAGCTGATCGACCGGCTGCTCGCCTCGCCGGGCTACGGCGAGCGCTGGGGTCGCCACTGGCTCGACCTGGCACGCTATGCCGATACCAACGGTGCCGACGAGAATATGGCGTACCCGCATGCGTGGCGGTATCGGGACTACGTCATCCGGGCGTTCAACCAGGACAAGCCCTACGACCGGTTCCTCCGCGAGCAGCTGGCCGGCGACCTCCTCCCGACCACCGGCGATCCGGAGGCGGATCGCGACCAGATCATCGCCACCGGCTTCCTCGCGCTGGGGCCGAAGATGCTGGCCGAGCAGGACAAGGAGAAGATGCTCGTCGATATCGTCGACGAGCAGATCGACGTGGTCAGCAAGACATTCATGGGGCTCACCGTCAGCTGCGCCCGGTGTCACGATCACAAGACGGATCCGGTCGCCCAGGCGGACTATTACGCGCTGGGCGGCATCTTCCGGAGCACGAAAACCATGGCGCACACCAATCACGTTTCGCGATGGGTCGAGACCGTGCTCGACATGCCGGGCAACGCAGCGATCGTCGCGGCGCACGCCCGCGATCTTGCGGGAATGGGGGCGGAGATCGCCGCGCTGGAGGCGGACGAGGCGGCGGAGGGCCGCGAGGCGCGGCTCAAGGAGCTCAAGGAGGAGCTGAAGAACTTGGAGGAGGCCGGCGCACCCCTGCCGAAAGCCATGGTGGTGGGCGAAGGCGATCCGGTGGACATGGCGGTGTTCGTCCGGGGCGACCACCTGGTGCCGGTGGACGGGTTGACGCCGCGGGGCAGCGGCGACCTCTTGGCCGACTGCCTCCCTCCGCCCGAGATCGCGGAGGGCCACAGCGGGCGCTGGGAACTCGCCGAGTGGCTGACCGACCCGCGTCATCCGCTGACAGCGAGGGTCATGGTCAACCGGATCTGGCAGGGGCATTTCGGCTTTGGCCTCGTGCGGACGCCGTCGAATTTCGGCCTCGGCGGCGAGGCGCCCACCCATCCGCAGCTCCTCGACTGGCTGGCGCGCGAGTTTATCGCCAGCGGCTGGTCGGTGAAGGAGATGCACCGGATCATCATGAACACGGAGGCCTATCGCCGGAGCGGTGCCGGCGCCGGGGAACTAGTCATTGCCGATCCCGAAAACCGCTTGCTCGCGCGCCAGAACCGCCGGCGCTTGGAGGCGGAGCTGGTGCGGGACGCCCTCCTCTTCGTTTCCGGGCAGCTCGACCAGTCCGGGAACCGCTCGCTTGGAAAACTGGAGACGAACCCGGGCTACTACCGCACCGAGGAGGCGAGCTTCGAGAAGCGGACCCGCGCCGTCTACCTCCCGGTGGCGCGGGCCAACGGCTACGAAATGTTCGCCACC
>CAZKYJ010000814.1:0-2927 GCA_964556355.1 uncultured Verrucomicrobiales bacterium
CGCGCGGGTAGGCGCGGCAGTTGGACAAGATGTCGTTGGCGTCGAACTCGGCGTCGACGGTTTTCTGGTCGAGCGCACGGAACGCGTGCTTGCGCCCCATGCAGCGACCGGCGCCGTGGTTGACCGAGTAGCAACTCTTCTCCGCCCCAGGGAGCGCGGCCATGACGAGCGATCCGTCGCGCGGGTTTCCGGGCAGCAAGATCGGGTGGCCAGACTCGGCGAAGGGCGTTTCCTTGAGCGCGAAGTGCCCGCCGGGGAAGGCCCGGGTCGCACCTTTGCGGTGCACCCATTGCTCGGTCCCGTTGACGATCTCCTGCCGCGCGATGTTGTGGCTGATGAAATACACCAGCCATCCGGTCGCCCCTGGCAACACCTCTTGGAAGGCCTCCAAAACGAGGGCGTTGATGAGCAAGTGATTCACCGTCGCGAAGTTCGCTCCCATGGCCATGTCGTCGAGGTAGGCGTCGGCCTCGGGGGTTCCGAGCGGCGCGTAGACGAGGTGGCGGTCACCGGCAGGAAACGGCGTTCCCCAAGCGGCGAACTTCGCCTGCAGCGCCTTGAACTGTCCGGACGCGAGATCGTGCCCGAGACCCCGCGATCCGCAGTGGCTGAGGAAGGCGACGTTGCCGTCGCGCAGCCCGAAAGTCTCGGCGGCGGCGCGTGCCTCGGGCGTGTCGTTGATCTCGACGACCTCGGCCTCGCCGAAGTGGTTCCCTCCGCCGTAGGATCCGAGCTGCCCGATCTTTCCGGGCAAGCGCTCGTGGTAGCCGGCACGCTCGAAGCGGGCAAGGCGGTCTTGCAGTCCGGAGACGGTTCCGTCGTGGGCGAAGTGCGCGCTATCCTCGCAACGCTCCGCCCAGGACGCGGGGATCCCGAGCGCCTTGCAGACGCCGGCGGAAGCCCCTTCGGCGATCGCCCGGCGACCGGTATCCACATCGACGCGGCGCGAGTGCTTTACGCTGCGCTGCCCTTTGCCGGCACCGGTGGGCGTGCGGGCGCAGATCGCCTCGATGAGGGCGCGGCGCGTCGGCTTGTCAATCAGCGCCTCCTCCGGCACATCGAGTTGGAGAAGCGACATCGAGCATTTGATATCGACCCCGACCGGCCCGGGATAGATGTGGCTCGGCGAGGCCATGACGCACCCGATGGGCGCACCGTATCCCGAGTGCGCGTCCGGGTTGAGCACAACCTCGCTCACCCCGGGCGACGAACGGGCGTTCTGCGCCTGGACGAGGCAGTTGGCATCGAAGCCATCGCGGATGGCGTCGGTCCCGATCACGGTGATCGGCTTGCCGTTGCTGTCGCGGGCCGGGAGGAGACCGGTGGCCTCAGAAGTCTTGATGATGGGATTGGTAGGCATGGTGCTCATGGTATTTTCGTTTTGGAAAAGGAGGTCACGGCGACGAGGTTTGATGAAACGTGCGGGATTCGAACCTGCTACCCTTCCGGGTTTGACCAATGTAGTTCCACCGGCATTCGCCGTGATTTGGGTTGGTGCTAATCAAAGAGGTCGCGGCGACTAGTTGTGGCGAAACGTTTTCCCGCTCTACCGCTGAGCTACCGGGCCGTGAAGTAGCCCGGACGGGATTCGAACCCGTGACCTGGTCGTCCGTATCGATGTAGTTCCGCCGGCATTCGCCGCGATTTGAATGGTTGTTGTTGGGCTGGGCGTCCGTCCCGGCGACGAGGTTTGAGAAGACGTTGCTTCCGAGGCTCTACCGCTGAGCTACCTCTCTGGCGAGAGAGCCGGATTCGAACCGGCGACCGTCGGGTTTGAATGTAGTCCTCCCGGCATTCGCTGGAACGGTTTCCCACGTTGGGAAAGTCAGGTGTTCATGTTGATCGGCTCCTTCTCGATTTCCCCGATCCAGTGGTCGGGGTGCATCGATCCGCCCGCGAAGGCGGCGAGGAGCTTGAAGACGGAGTCGGAGAACCGGCCGATGTTGAGGATGTCCTCGCGCTCCATGGCCTGGGTGCTCGTGTTGGGCACGATGTCCAGGCAGACGAGGCGCGCTTTCGGGTGCCGCTGGCGCAGCTTCTCCCACTGGCGGAGGAACTTCGTCCCTCGGCGCCCGCTTCCCGCATCGACCCACGACTCGTTGTCGGAGACGAGGACGACCAGGTCCGGGCGGGCGCGCTCCTTGTTGAGCAACACCAGGGGCGCGGCGCAATCGGTCGCCCCCGGCGGGAGCTTGGCGAGCTTTTCGGCGTTGGTCATGACGGTGTCCCGCGCGTTGAGGCGGACATTCTGGACCTCGTGGGTGAAGGGGACGACCCGGGTCTCCGGGTTGCGCCGGACGAGGGCGGCCGTCACGAGGGCGGCCACATCGACGCAGCGGACCTTCGATGTCGCCCCGCGACGGTATCCGGAAACCGACATCTGCATGGACCCGGACACGTCCGGGCAGACGACGACCGATCCCTTGAGGCGCGGCACGTTTTCGATGGCGACTTCCATGGCGTCCTGGAGTGCGTCGCGCACGCTCGTCGGCACGCCGCGCCCCGCGTTCTGGAAGGCGACCATGAGCTGGTAGGGAAAGGCGCGGGCGCGGCGGACGAGGCTTCCGTTGCGCAAGCGGGTGGCGATCCGGCGCGTGGTCGCCTTGTCCGCGAACACGCCGTGACGCGCGAAGGTGTTCAAGTTCATCCGCGTCATCGTCCAGCCGGCATCCCATGCGATTTCCGTCCAGGCAGCCTGGCCGAGCGGCTGCGCGGTCAGGAGCTGGAACGGGACGGCGGGGAGCTGGCTTCCGACCGGCGCCTCCTTCCATGCCTCGAAGGCGCGGACGGCGGACGGCAAGGCGACGGGCTCGTAGGACTTCCCGATGAGCCAAGCGTAGAACGCCGCACGGGAGGCCGATGTCGGAGCCGGGTGCACCATTTTCACGATGTCGGCCAAGGACGGCGCGCTCCCGACCGCGGCGGCC
>CAZKYJ010000815.1:0-1258 GCA_964556355.1 uncultured Verrucomicrobiales bacterium
GCAGGGCGCGGTAGTAGTTGGCCGGAGGCTCCTCGTAGGTGCTCCCCCGCCCGGTGAGAACGGCGGCGGCCATCGTGTCAAGCGGCGCGTTGTCGACGATCTGCTGGCGGATCCACCCGTGAAACGTCTGCACGCCCGTGCTGTCGAGCGTTTTCTCTTCGACCCGGAGGAGGTCCGCCCATTTCAGCGTCCAGAAGTCGGCGAACGACTCACTAGCCAAAAGGGAATCGACCCATCGGGTGCGTTTCTCAGGGCCGTCGTCGAGCACAAATTCCAACGCCTCCTCGGCGGTCGGGAGCCTCCCGGCAAGATCGAGGGTGACGCGGCGGACGAAGGTCGGGTCGTCGCAGACCGGCGACGGCGTGATGCGCAGGCGTTCCAGCTTGGCAAAGACATGCTCGTCGATGAAATTGCTGGGTGGCGGTGCCGTCCAGCGGTAGCCATCGGGGCGCGGGGCGAGGAAGGCGAAGCGGGCGGTCTCTTGGCGCTGGAGGTAGCGGATGTTGACCGCCACCTCGCCGGGGCGAAGCGCACGGACTCCCCCGTCGGGCGACACCTCAACATGGAATGCCGATGGCTCGTAGACCGCCCAGCGGGTGACGTCTTCCCGCGACCCGTCGGAGAACGTGGCGTGAGCCGTCAGATTGGCCGATTCTTCGCCCGCCGGAACGAAGCGTTCGCGGGGGGTCACCTCCAGGCCCACGAGCGCTGGAGCGTCCGGCGGATCGTTCGGTGCCCCGGCGGCGATCCAATCGCGGAGGATGGCATAGGACTCGGACTGCTCGTCGAACCGCTGGCCGCCCTCGTGTGGCATCGCGAGCGTCGGCTTGCGCAGGAGCCAGCTTTGCTCGGGGCGATCGAGATCGACCCGTGTCTTCGTCTCGACCAGCTCGCGGTAGTCGGCCTGGGGATCCCCTCCGAACAGCGAGAGTTGCAGCCCGCCTTTGCCGCTCGGCGCCCCGTGGCAGCCACCGGCGTTGCAACCGCCTTTGAGCAGGACGGCCATCACCTCGCGTCCGAAGCGGGGCGGGTCGGCGGCATCGAGCCGCCCTGCGCAGACCAGCACGAGGACGATGATTGCGGGAATACGGTTCACGGTCTCGGGGAAGCTACGCGCAGGCCCGGGCGAGCTTTCAACTTTGCCTGCGGCGGGATCCGCCACCGGCGATCCGGCCCGCGGCCGGATCGTGGAACCGCCCTATCGCGCCCCGATCGCCCCGGCGCGCTCGACGGTGATCGTCTCGCCGCTGGTGATGTT
>CAZKYJ010000815.1:1268-2926 GCA_964556355.1 uncultured Verrucomicrobiales bacterium
GGGCGTACGTCGATGACCCGGTAGTGGGCGGCCGCGCTGCCGGCGACCTGGAACTCGTCCTGCGGGCGGGCGTCGTAGACCTGTCCGTCGCCCACGCTGAGGAGGGCGTAGGTTTCGGAAGACTTGGCGGGAATCCCCCGCACCACGAGGTTCCGCTCACCGGTTTTTTGGTCTTGGACGATCATCTGCGATACGTTGACTGGCTGGCCCTTGCCCTGCTTGCTATGGGTGAAACGGCGCTGTACCTGGAGGACTTCGAGTTCGGTTCCGGGGATCACCTGACCCGTTGCCACGGCTACCGGCCCCTCGGCCGGATGGGTCAGGATCCGGACATCCGCCGCGCTGCCATCCTCATGAACATCGGCTAAAACCACCGGCAGCTGGGACTCGCGATAATCGTACATTTTGCCGTCCTGCTCCACGGAGATCGCATCGGTGTAACGCTCGTCGGGCGGCGCGATGGTCGCACCGCTGAGGCGCGGTGCCGGGGGCTCGGGCGCGACGACGGCATACGCCTCGTCCCCACGCGCACCCCCGCTGAACAGCCCTTGATCAATCGGTGGCGCCCCCGCGATCCCGATGGCGGGCGCGGTGGTGACGCCCTCGGTCGAGGCAACGCCGAATCCGGTGGGTGGGGCGCCCGCTTCCGCCTCCATCGGTGTGCGTGGAGCCAGCGCCGGATCCTGCGCGAGCGCGCGGTCGCCGAGCGCCTGCTCCCTGGCGATCTCCTGTTCTAGATGGGGCTCGCTCAGGTAGAGCGCGACCTCCGATGCCCCGGCTTCCAGCGCCAGGTCTGCCGCCGTTTTGTCCTCGTCGTCGAGGGCGAAGCGGTTGGCGCCGTTCTTCAAAAGGAGCCGCACGACGTCGTCATGTCCGTTGGAGGCCGCATACATGAGGGCCGTCTTGTTCTCGGCGCTCCGAGCGTAGACGCTCGCACCGTTGATCAGGAGGACGTCGATGGCCTCGGAATTGCCGTTCACCGCCGCCAGCTGGAGGGCGTCATCGAGAAAAGCCCGGCTCTTGGGCGCCAGCATCTCGACCACTTTCGTCTGCCCGTCATAGGCGACCACCGTCAGGGCGGACCATCCCTCGGCGTTTTCGTAGGTCGGGTCCGCACCGCCATCGAGGAGCACTTTCACGGTCTCGGCATCACCGCTGCGCGCGGCCGCCAAAAGAGCGGTCTCCCCGTTGGCTCCCTGCCGGTTCGCGTCGGCACCTTTGGCAAGAAGCCTTCCCACGACGAGCGAGCGTCCGGCAGCTGCCGCCTTGATCAACGCGGTATCGCCCACCGAATCGGGCGCATCGACCGCCATACCCGCTTCGTGGTAGTAGTCAAGGTAGTCGTCCTTCCCCTCGGTGGCAGCGCGGAGGTAATCGTTCACCGTGAATTCGTAACCCGCATCGTGCAGGGTGGTGACCGCAGTTTCCTGTGGGTCACCGCAGCCGGTCAAGCCGATCAAAGCAAAGGTGCCCAAGGCCAAGGGGAGGGTGGTTCGTTTCATCGCGGATTCTCGTAGAGACTGCGATTATACTAATTATTTTAATTATCGGAGTCAATTGGTATTACGGAATTGTGAAAGAACTCGCAATTCGGGAGCGCGCTGGTCGCATTCGTGCGTGCGAACAATCCGTCACCGAGAGGGCGATTACGGATGAAC
>CAZKYJ010000816.1:0-2926 GCA_964556355.1 uncultured Verrucomicrobiales bacterium
GGGGTGACGGCGCGAAGGTCGCCTTCTCCTCTTCCAAACCGGCTTCTTCCGGGGACCACGTCCTGGGGAGCGCCAGGCGATTTGGTTTCTGTCTGCGTTTTTCTCCACGGTGTTGTCGCTGGGGTTCGCGGTTCCGTCGGCTATCCTTCGGTGCTCTCACTCCACCCGGAAAAGGACAGCTGCTCTCCATGCATGACCGGCGCACAATGGGTTGTAGAACACCTCGACGCCGGCGGCCAGGATTTGGGGGGAGGTGTTAAGGATTTCTTAAGCGCGTCAAGATTCGGCTCTCTTGCGGCGACCGCGAAGGATCGCTGCTGCGTCGTGGAAGCGCTACCGATCGACGACGCGCTTGCACCAATCGATGTAGCGCTTGTAGCTGTCCACGTTCTCGTAGAGCCAGTCGGCGGGCGCATAGACGGAAGTGATGACCTCGAGGGACCGCTTGCCGCCCAAACCGCTCTCGTCTAAGGCGCGATAGGCGGGGATCGATGCGAGGGGCGAGGCCAGGTAGATGACGATCGCCCCAATGAGTGCTATCGCCACTTGGGCGCCCCTGTTCGCCTTGTCCACGCCCCAATCGTAGGGCGAGATCCACCAGGCTCAAGGCGAATGCGCTTCCGACCGGAAAGAGCGGCGATTGCGCCATCCTGGTCGTCGTCGGGCCCGACGGCCGCCGCCGCCATCCGCCGCGTCCAGAAGGAGTACGATTCCCTGACCCGCCGGCGGGTTTGGGAGTGCAGCGGACAGCACCACCCTGAACCGGCCCGCAGGGCCGCCGAACTCCGCACCCGGCGGGCGTCGTGCTCGGATCGCGCCGCCGTAGGATGCCCCGGTCGGTCGACGGGAAGCCGTCGAAAAGATGTCTCGACTTCCGAGGGGCCAAGGGGTTAAAAAAGGAAGAGTGGCCGCTCACACCGTTCTCGGTCCGGGTGGCTTCTAGCGTCGTTCTTCGTGATTCGTAGCCGGAGGATTGAGGCAATTCGGAGGTTCCCAAGCCATTTTTCCATGAAGATGTCCGGGCAAGCGGTCACGAGAAAATTTAAGGATTCTTCGTCGTTGCCAAATCCAGCATTAGCTCAGATCCTGCATTGCTGCTCCTTCAACCGATCCTCAACGACACCAATGAATCTTTTCCGGCTTTCCTTCGGCCTGTTGATCTTGGCCTTCCCGTTCTTACTGGCGAGTACGACATCCGCCCAGCAGACGCTCCTGCACTACCGCGTCAACGACAGCGATGATGTCACGGCGTCGGTACCCAACCTCGGCACCTTGGGCGCGGGGGTGACCGTTGGAACCCTCAGCCTTTCGACCGACCTGCCCGCTTCCGGGCCCGTTGCCGGGAATGGGAACCGCTCGCTCGTCTTCGATGGATCATCCGGCATCCTTGCTCCGGGATCCCAACAGTTGCTCAACAGCGCGATCATGTCGGCGGGCGGATTCAGCTTCGAGACCTGGTTCAAGTACGCGGGCGGAGGGGACGTCAACTCGCTGATCGACTACGCCGGTACCGAAAAGCTCGTCCGGCGCGGGGCGGACACCTCCGTCAACATGCGCACGAGTGATACCGATGAGGAACCCATCGCGACGGCACCGGTGGCGGAATGGCACTACGTCGCGGTTGTTTTCGACAACGTCACATCGGCCGACGGCGGCATCACCCTCACCGGAGACTTTTCCTACTACTTCGACGGGCGGGTTCCCCGGCGGACCGAGACCGGCTTCACCGTCACTGATTTTGGTGATTCCCTGAACCGGACCATCGCCGTTGGAATGCACCCCCAAGGGAATCCGGGAGACTTTTTTAATGGTCTGCTCTACGAGCCGCGGGTCACTCTCGGTGCCCTCGCCCCGCAGGACTTCCTCCACGACGGCTCCACGCCGCCACCGGACGAGCTGTTCGACCACCCGGAAGGTGCGGTCGAGGTTTTTGGTTCCGCTCTTACGGTGGCGGGAGACAGCTCGGCCGCGGCGGAATCGGATCCCGACGAGATCGGGTTCCACGGGGTCTGGTACCGGTGGGTGGCTCCAGGGATCGGAGGAGACTACCGGTTCACGACGGAGGGATCTTCGTTCGATACCCAATTGTCCGTCTATGCTGGGTCCCCGGGCGCGCTGGAACTGTTGGAAACCAACGATGATGACCCGGACGGCGGACTGCATAGCAGGCTCGACCTGGAGGTGTTCCCGGGCGAGACGCTCTACATCCTCGTCTCGTCGTTCGGCAGCGGATCCAATGGCGCTTTCCAGCTGTCACTCGGTCCCGCGCCCCGAGGAGACAATCAGTTCGACCGTCCGGAAGGTGCGGTGGAGATTTTTGGCATCTCTCCCACGGTCGGGGGAGACAACTCGAGCGCGACAGAGTCGGATCCCGACGAGATCGGGTTCCACGGGGTCTGGTACCGATGGGTGGCACCAGCGTTTGCCGGCGACTACCGATTCACGACGGCCGGCTCCTTCATTGACACCGAACTGTCCGTCTACACTGGGTCTCCGGGCGAACTAGAACTGCTGGACACCAATGACGATGATCCGGATGGCGGACTGCATAGCAGGCTCGACCTGGAAGTGTTCCCCGGAGAGACGCTGTATATCCTCGTCGCGTCATTCGATAGCGGAGATACCGGCCCGTTTCAGCTGAGCCTGGCCCCCGTGCCCGAGGAGAACGACGAGTTCGACCGTCCGGAAGGCGCGGTCGAGATCTTTGGCGTCGCTCCGACGGTGTTCGGAAGCAACGCGACGGCGGCGGAATCGGATCCCGACGAGATAGGATACCACGGAGTCTGGTACCGATGGGTGGCCCCAACGTCCGGAGGGGACTATAATTTTACCACGGCCGGTTCCTCCTTCGACACCGAGCTGTCCGTCTACACGGGCTCTCCGGGCGACCTGGAACTGCTGGCAACCAACGACGATGATCCGGATG
>CAZKYJ010000817.1:0-2925 GCA_964556355.1 uncultured Verrucomicrobiales bacterium
GACTGTGCAGGTCGAGAAGATCGCCGCCCAGCAAGTGGCGGTAGGTCGAATCTCGGTCGGCGCCTTCGACAATGATCATGGTGCCGACGGTCGGGGCACCGGTGGCGTCCGCTGCGAAAAGCGTGCTATCGGTACCCGTATTGTGCACCCAAAGCTCGACTTCCACTGAGCCTCCGACCCGCCAGTCCGCGTCCGGGGCGATGCGCAGGCCGAGCCGCCGGTGGCCGCGCACCGGTCCCCAGTGGGTGACCGGTGGGGTGGGGGCATCGATGATGGGGGGTTCAGGCTTGTCCTCAGGTCTAACTCGGACGACGCGCATCTTGCGGAAGTCCCTTTCGAATTCGGTGACGCCTTCGGGGACGATCATTGTCGGCTCGACGATGGCGACCGTTGGGACTCGGGCGTCGGCAGTGATCGGGCGCGGATCTCCCTCCGAACGGTGGGCGATGCTGACGACCGTTTTTCCCGGGGCGATGCGGAACTCGTAGTAGCCATCGGCATCAGTGAGCAGCGGCCGTTGAAAAATGCTCGTAGGGGTGCTCGTCATCACCTTCGCGCCGACGAGCGGTTCACCTTTCAGCCCCAGGACCCGGCCATAGACTCGGACTCCAGCTTCGGTCTGGATGACAAGGTTCTCCCAATCGTCCTCCGCGATCTCGGCTTCGTAGGGGATCGAGCCTTCCGCACGGACGGTAATGCGCAACGGGCCACGGGTGGCCTGCTGTGGAACGGCAGCGGCGAAAGCGCCTTCGTCCCCGGTAGAATCGAAGCCGCTCCACTCGTTCTCCGTCCCGTGCGTGCGGAGCCGGTCTTTCCATGCGTCGTCCGTCAACTCGGTCGTCAACCATACGCGCGCCCCGGTTGCCGGGGAGCCGTCGGGAAGCAGCACCCGTCCGGCCACCGGTTCGCCGCGCCAGACGGTGACCGTCGCCGGTTCGTCCCGGCTGGTGCGGCTATTCTTGAACACACGGAGCAGCCCGCGATTGTCGTAGCGGTTCCCCACCATAGTCGCGCGACTGCTCTCGAGGTAATCTCCCCCGCTGGCGCTGATCCACGCGTGCTCGTCGCCAGCGAGGGCAAGTGCCAGGGTCTCGCCGGCCTCGACCAACTGGAATACTTCGCGGCGGCGCTGACCATCGACGCTGCTGATGCGGGACTTCACCGACACTTCCGGTGCTGGCTCTTCCGTTTCCCCATCGACGAAGCGGACTTTCCATGGCAGTTCGTCGGCGGGCGGGGTGCGCCCGGTTTCGAGCGTGCCGTCCGCGAGCACCTCGCGAGCATGCTGATCGACGTATTTGATCTCCTGCACCGGCCTCCGCTCGGCATCGACACCTCCGAAGAACGTGGCGAACAGCTCCTCAAGCGCCGGTGGGAGCGAGAACAGATTGCTCGGGCGGCCCGGGTTGAACGAAAATGATTTCGTGTAAACAACCGGCTCGTCCGGCCTGAACTCCCACGAGGTCCCGGTCAGGCGGAGTTCGCCTTCGGGGGCGGAACCGACGTGCCAGATTTCCGCGCACCCCGGCTCCCAGCCGAGGACCCACGATTTCCCGTCGGCGGACAGCGCAATGTCGTGGCCGAGCGCAGGGCGGATACCTTTGGGCGGCCAGCGGAGTTGGGCGATGCCGTCTTTGATCTCCAAGGTCGCGTCGTCCCCAAAGTCCGAGATCGGCTCGGGAAGGGCGGAATCGCTGGTGAGAAAGCCGAACCCGGCGCTGAGGTGATCGTCGATTCGCCGGATCAACGTATCGACAGCGTCGGCATCGCGTATGGCGGGCGAGGTCATCGCTAGCTGGCGAATGGCGCCGTCCCCGTCGAGGAGGAAGACGCGACCGCGCGTGAGATCGTAGTCGGTGCCCGCGAGCGTGAGCGTTGCGGGCGAGGTATGCTCGCGGAGGAACGGGATCGCGACCGCGCCCCACGAGAGGGTGCCCGAGTCCGTCCACGTCCGGGTTTGGGCGTTCGAGTGGCTCGACGAGTAGGAGTTGAAATCGCCTGAACCGTCGCGGTAGACGAGAATGAAGGCGGCGTCGTCGCCATCGCGGACACAGTAGACCGCGGACCCTACCTTCCCGGTGTGGGTGGCGGCCGGCGGCTCCCACGGCGGATTGGCCGCGTGGAGGATGGCGATGGGCACCGCGATGCCGAGCCCGAGAACCACGACGGTGGCGGCGAAGGCGACGCTTACTCGGCGGCGGTTCGTCCCGGTGCTGAGCACGGCGGCGAGGCGTCCGCCCAACGACGAGCGCCGTGCCATGGCGATGCCGCCGGCCTCGATCCAACCGTGGGACGAGAGGCGTGCCGCCACATCGAGCAGGTGTTCCGCGTAGTCGGACGGGCGGACGCCGCAAGCCAAAACAAGGTCGTCGCAGGCACGCTCGCGCTCGACGTCGAGCCGCCACTTCGCCAGCCAGACGAGCGGGTTCCACCAGTGCAGGGCGCTGGCGAGTCCGGCGATCCATTGCCCGAGCGGGTCGCGCCGTTGATCGTGGGCGAGTTCGTGGAGAAAGACCGAGCGGAGTTGGGCGTCGCTCCAGGTGAGGGATTCTTCGGGGAGGAGGAGCCGGGCGTGGCGGAGGCCCCAGACCGCGGGGACGGTGCGGGACGGATCCAGGAAAAGCGTAACGCCGTGGCGGATGCCGAACTCGCGGGAGGCGGCGGCGAGGTGGTCGGCGAGGCGTGGGTCCGCGGCGGGGGTGGCGCAGCGGGTTGCGCGGGCGAGGGCGGCACGGGCTGCCAGCAAGCGGAGAAGGCCGACGGCGAAACCGCCCGTCCAAACGAGCGACAGCCAAGGGAGCGGGCGTTCGGGGACGGGCTGCGGCACCGGCGGACGGGCGGGGGACTTCGAGTGGGAAGCCGGGAGAACGGCCTCCGGTGGGACACCGCTACCACGGGGGGCGGGTGTCGCTTGGATCGGTGGGG
>CAZKYJ010000818.1:0-2914 GCA_964556355.1 uncultured Verrucomicrobiales bacterium
AGGATCACGTCCGACAGGGCGGGCAGATACGCACCGCCCGCGATGCACGGCCCCGCGGTGTTCCGGTCCGAGGCTCTCTACTTCACGCTCAATGGCCACCTGGTCACGCTCACCGTGGACAACGTGGGCCGCAACGACCTCTTCGGCGTGTTCGCGAGCTAGCGGCCTCCCCCGCCGCGCGAGCCCGAGCCGCGGGTCCCACCGCAAGCTTAGCCGAGAACTTCGGAAACGACCCTGCCGTGGACATCGGTGAGCCGGAAGTCCCGGCCGGCGTAGGGAAAGGTGAGCCTCTCGTGATCGAGGCCGAGGAGGTGAAGGATGGTCGCGTGGAGGTCGTGCAGGTGCACCTTCCCGTGCTCGGCGCGGTTGCCCAGCTCGTCGGTTCCGCCGTATTGGTAGCCACCCCGGACGCCACCGCCCGCCAGCCACATGGTGTAGCCGGCCGCGTTGTGGTCCCGCCCGTCGAAGTCTTTCTTTTGGGTGTCGGGCGTGCGCCCGAACTCGCCCCCACAGACGACGAGGGTGTCCTGGAGGAGGCCGCGCTGTTTGAGGTCGGTGAGGAGGCCGGCGATCGGTTGGTCGGTGGCGGCGGCGCGGGCGCCATGGCCTTTCTTGAGCCCGCCGTGCTGGTCCCAGAACTCGTCGCAGATCTCGATGTAGCGGACGCCGGCTTCCGCGAAGCGCCGGGCGAGCAGGCACTGGCGGCCGAAGTTGTCGGACTTTTTGGAGTCGCCGATCCCGTACATCTCGGGGGTCGCCGTGGACTCGGAGCGGAGATCCATGAGGTCGGGGAGCGTGGACTGCATGCGGAAGCCGAGCTCGAACGACTCGATGGCGGATTCAATGCGCGAGTCACCGGGGTCGGTTGCCTGGTAGCCCCGGTCGAGCGAACGGAGGAGGGCGAGCTGCCGCCGCTGCTGCTGCACGCTGAGGCTGGGATTGGAGAGGTTCCCGATCTGGGCGTCCTTGATCGGCGTTTTGATGTCACCGATCGCCGTGCCCTGGTAGACCGAGGGGAGGAAGGCGGTGCCGTAGTTCTTGGAGCCGCCATTGATGACGGGGGGCGACAGGGTGATGAAGCCGGGGACGTTCTCGTTTTCCGTGCCGAGGCCGTAGAGGATCCACGAGCCCATCGACGGGCGGGTGAACTGGAACGATCCGGTGTGGAGCTGGAGGGTACCCGGGGTGTGGTTGCCCGTGTCCGTGTGCATCCCGGAAAGCACGCAGAGGTCGTCGGCGTGGGCGGCGGTGTGTTCGAGGAGCGACGAGACCCAGAGCCCCGACTCGCCGCGCTGTTGCCAATACCACCGGGGAGCGACGAGCTTGCGGTTCTTCGACTTGCCCGGCTGGCCGTGCCGCTTGATGAGCTCGGGCTTGTACTCGAAGGTCTCCATGGCCGATGGCCCCCCGCGCATGTAGAGAAAGATGACCCGTTTGGCCCGCGGCGTGAAGTGGGGCCGCCTCGCCGCCAGCGGGGAGTAGGTGCCCGGGGCCGCCGGGGGAGCGGAGGCCTGCAGGAGGCCGCGGAGGGCGAGGAACCCGAACCCGCAGGAGGTGGATTGGAGGAACTGGCGTCGGGTGCGCATGGGTGTGATGGTCTCGGTTGGGGGGCGGACAGTCGCGGTGAAGCTAGTCGACGTAGCGGAACTCCGCGGAGGCGAGGAGCGTTTGGGTCAGGGCCGGCCAGGCATCGGGAGTTCCCTCGATGAAGGCGGTGAACCGGTCGAGCTCCGCCGCGGTCGGGGGGCGGGCGTAGGCGCTGAGGAAGGCTTCGGTGATACGGTCCGCGGTTCCGGGAGCCGATTCCGCGATGCGGCCGGCGAAAGCGGCGGCGCGCTCCAGGACGAACGGGCTGTTCATCAGGTAGAGCGCCTGGGCGGGGACGGAAGACTGCGAGCGCTGACCTTGCGGGTTGGAGGGCTCGGGAAAGTCGAAGAGCTTGAGATAGGGGTTCAGCTTGGTGCGGATGACGGGGAGGTAAACGGCACGGTAGGGAAACGGATCGGCGAGCGGTTTCTCATCGATATTGCGCCCCACCTCACCGTCGCCGATCTTGGCGACGAGCGATCCGAATGGCGGGGCGTCGCGGACGAGGTCGCCGGATACGGCGAGCATGGCATCGCGGAGCGGCTCGGCCTCGAGGCGGCGGCGGTCCATGCGCCAGTAGAGCGCGTTGCCCGGATCGACGGATTCCGCTGCCGGATTGGGTGCGGACGACTGCTGGTAGGTGCGGGAGGCGGTGATCTCGGCGATGAGCGCTTTGGTATCCCAGCGGTGGTGGTGGACGAACCGGTGGGCGAGGTAGTCGAGGAGTTCCGGATGGGAGGGGGGATCCCCGGTGATCCCAAAATTATCGACCGTGGCGACGATCCCCTTGCCGAAGAGGTGCGCCCAAACGCGGTTGACGGCCACCCGCGGGGCGAGAGGGTTGTCGGGATCGGTGATCCATTGGGCCAGCTGGAGGCGGCCGCTGGCGCCATCGGGGATGGCGGGCGCGGCGATATCGAGGGCGGAGAGGAAGCCGCGGGGGGTGGCGGTCTTTGCCTTGTTCCCCAGTTCGCCGCGTATGAGGACGGGGATATCGGCCGGCTTCTTCTCCTCGCGAGCAGCGAGGGCGACATCGAGAGAGGGTTCCTTTTTGAGATGCTCTTTCAGCGCGCCTTTGTCATTTTTGTTCTTGGCCAGCTTCTTCCGCCGGTCGTCCCAGGCCTTCCACTCTGCCAGACGGTCGTCCGCATCGGCACCGAGGACGGCCGTGACCTGCTGGAGCGGGACTTTGCCGATGTTGTTGTTGGCGTATCCGTAGAGCGGTTCGGTCGAGCGGAAGATGCCGGCGAGGGCGTAGTAGTCGGCGGTGGGGACGGGATCGAACTTGTGGTCGTGGCAGCGGGCACAGGCCACGGTCAGTCCGAGC
>CAZKYJ010000819.1:0-2911 GCA_964556355.1 uncultured Verrucomicrobiales bacterium
AGCGGTGCGGGCGAGATCGGCCAGATGAGCATCGACGTGGCCGGCCGGCCGGGATCCTACGGCAACACCGGCGCTCTCGAAGAATACGTGGGCAACAACGAGATCGCCGCGCGCGCGAAATACCTCTACCAGCTCGCCGACCGCGAGGTCTCGGCGGCCGACTGCACCCCGGTGAGGCTCTCGGCGGCGGCCGATGCGGGCGATCCCGTGGCGTCGAAGATCTGGGACGAGATCTCGACGATGTTGGCCTGCGGGTTGAGCAACTGCGTCTGGCTTCTCAACCCGGACGCGATCATTATCGGCGGCGGCATCTCCAAGGCCGGCGACCTCCTCTTCCGTCCGCTCCGTGCCAAGATGCGCGCGCAGCTCGCGGATACCTTCTGCCGCGACCTCCGCATCGAACCCGCCGCGTTCAGCAATGACGCCGGACTGATCGGCAGCGCGGCCGTCGGGCTGGCGGCGGCCACCGGCGGAGGCTAACATTTTCCCGTGCCCGTCCTCGACCGCGAGTTCCGCGAATCCTGGCGCCGCTTCGTCCTCCAGTCCCTGCTGGCGGGCGGGTCGATCATGCTCGTTACCGCCGCGCTGTCCTCGCTGCCGGACCTCGTCATCGTGGCCTCGGTGGGCTCATCGGCATTTCTGATGTTCTCGCTGCCCAGCCGGGTGGTGAGCTCCCCGAAGCATGTCATCGGCGGGCATTCGGTGGGGATCGTGAGCGGGGTGATCTGCTATCATATCAATGCCGCGCTGGCGCCCTTCATCGTGCCGGTCGCGCTCTACGGCGTGGCCGTGACGGTGGCCTTCCTCCTCATGGCGGCTTTCGACGTCGATCATGCGCCGGCCGCCGGAACGGCACTGGGCGTGGCGGTCAACGGTATCCGCGCCGGAGATGCGGCGGGCGTCCTCCTCTGCTGCGCGATGCTCTGCGCGCTGCATTTCGCGCTGAAGCGGCACCTGAAGGACCTGCGTCGCGAACCCACCTTGGGCGAGGAAAAAGGGCGCACGGTCGTTGAACCGGTGCAGAACACCGACGACAACACGACGCTGTGAGCACCCGACGCTACGCCCTGCGGGGCCACATTATCGATTCCCCGGAATTCGGGCGCCTCCGTTCGGTGCCCGATGGCGCGGTCGTCGTCTGTGACGGGCGCATCGAGGCAGTCGCACCGCTCCGGGACCTCGGCGGAGCGGACCTTCCTTGGCTGGATTGCGGCGCCGCTAGGCCGGTCATCCTGCCGGGCCTCATCGACATCCACGCGCACATCCCGCAGTATCCGGCGGTGGCGCGCACCGAGGACGGGCTGTTGCCCTGGCTCAACCGCCACATCTTCCCGCTCGAACGTGCCTTCCGCCACGAGGATGCGGCGGCGCGGGCGCGGGCGTTCTTCGCCGATCTGGCCGCGCATGGCACGACGACCGCGATGCTCTATGCCGCCGTCTGGGAAGACAGCTGTGACGGGGCATTTGTCGCCGCCGAGGCGAGCGGCCTCCGGGCGATCATTGGCAAGGTGATGATGGACGACGGCACCTACGGCGACCTCGCGCCCGAGCCGACCCGCTCGCTGTCCCTCGACCAGAGCGAGCGGCTTTGCCGAACGTGGCACGGCAGTGCGGACGGGCGGCTCGAGTACGCCGTCACCCCGCGCTTCGCCGTCACCTGCAGCGCCGAACTCATGCGGGGCGCGGCGAAACTCGCGGAAAAGTATGGGGCCTACGTCCAGACCCACCTCTCCGAGAACGCGCTGGAGATCGCCACCGTGGCGGAGCGATTTCCCGACGCGCTCGACTACACCGACGTCTACGATGCTGCCGGGCTCCTCGGGCCGCGGACGGTGCTGGGACACTGCATCCACCTTTCCAAGCGCGAGGTCGGCGTCCTGGCGGATCGGCGAGCGGTGGTCGCGCACTGTCCGACGTCCAACTTTTTCCTCGACAGCGGCCTGATGCCCCTCGATCGCCTGCGCGCTGCCGGCCTCCGTATCGGGCTCGGATCCGACGTTGCGGGCGGCCCCGAACTCAACCTCTGGCAAGTCATGCGGGAGGCCGTCCTCGCCCAGAAGGCCCGCCGTTTCGCCGATCCGGAGGTGGCTCCGTTCGGGGCGGCCGAAGCGTTCTTCCTCGCGACCCAGGGCGGGGCGGAGGCGCTGGGCAAGGGGGCAGCCATCGGGACGGTCGAGCGGGGGAAGGACGCGGATATTGTCGTGTTAGACCTCGACGAGGTTCTCCCGATGGCGGGGCGGTTCGCGGGGGGCGGAGCGGTGGCACCCGGGCCGGTGGTGGACGCGCTCGTCTACCGCGGCGGCCCGGCGGCGGTGCGGGGCGTCTTCGTTCGCGGGCGGGCGGTGTTGCCTTGACCGTGTTCGGCTTGCTCCGTCATTGACCAAGATCCCGCTGCTGAGCTGATCGGTGGAGGTGTTGCGCCCGGTGAGCCTCGACTCCCCGGTGACGGCCTGTGCCGAATATGTACCTCGCGAAATTCCCCGTGCGGAGCACGGCGAAGGTGTCGTTGGCGGAGGCGGCCGTCGCGGCGAGGAGGCTGAGCGAGGCAAATGGCAGGAGGCGATTCTTGGCGGTGTCGGCGTTGGTTCGTAGAAGGGGGGTCCGTGAGCAACCAGGGATGATCGCTGGTGCATATGCTCAGCGAAACCTCCGCGTCGAGATGCCCTGCGGCTATCGCCGCGGCGGGGCGCCGCGCTCTTGCCTGGTGAGCCGGGGACGGGATGGTGGCTAGGGTTCGAGGACGCGGGTCAACGCCTCGTCTTTGAAATCGGGGTCGTGGTGGTAGAGGAGGTCGAGGAGGGTACGCTGGAGGGCTGGGTCGACCTCGTCGGTGGCGAGGATGGTTTCCAAGAGGTGGACTTTTGCCGTGTCGGTGTCGTGGCCGAGCCAGCTATCGTAGATATCCGCGACG